>NZ_LSIA01000138.1:0-98539 GCF_001556015.1 Novosphingobium sp. CCH12-A3
ATGACTACCGCAACACCGCACCCCGCCATCCCACTGCCGCTGGTCCGCGACCCCGGCCTCCTGCCGCCGCTCGAAATGGACGGCTACCTCACCGGCGTGCTGGTCACGCCGCACCTGGAAACCGCGCAGTGGGTCATGGGTCTGTGGCGAGAACGGTCTGCGGTCGATCCTGCCCGGATCGAGCAGGGCCTTGTTACGGTCCTGGCCCATCGCAAGGCTATCGAGGCAAGCTTCGCCAAAGGTTGGCCAGGCTTCTCCCCCGCCTTCTGCGAGCCGGGTCAGAAGCCAGACCACGGCAAGGTCAGGACTTGGGTCAGGGGCTTCTGGAGCGCCATGAAGCTGGCGCCGGATTACTGGTCAGCCATCGCCGAGGACGAACGAACCGCCACATTCGTTGCCCTGTTCACCGGCTTCATGGACATCGGCGAGCCGTTCGATGAACGCGACGACGCCAACGCAATCCGCGACGAGCACGCCGCACTCATACCCCGCGCGCTAGTCGGAATGCGCAAGCTCGCGCTCATGCGCGAGGATAAGAAACTCGCGCTCCGCGCCATGCAGACCGCCAAAACAGGTCGCAACGAGCAATGCCCCTGTGGCTCGGGCAAGAAGTACAAACGGTGCTGCGCTGCGGCCTGACGCCCCGCGTCAACGCCGTCTTCCGTCGGCGCTTACTTGCCGGGTGGGCGTGTGAGCGGTCTTAAGCGTGCTCTTGTGAGTGCGCTTAGGAGCGGTGGATGGGTCAGATCACTGTGTTTTCGGGGCCGGAGCGGCGTCGACGGTGGAGCGATGAAGAGCGGCTCCAGATTTTGGCGGAAGCGTTTTCGCCTGGTGCATGTGTAGCCGATGTGTGCCGGCGCCATGATATCTCGACCTCGCTGATCTACACGTGGCGCGGCAAGTTGCGCGAGGTTCACGCAGACGCAGAGTGTAGTTCGACGAACGGGCCGGGATTTGCCGAGGCCGTGATGCTCGAAGGCGACGGGGAGCGTCACTCCCATATGGCTCCGGCCATTGTCGTTGATCTGGGGCGCGGCAAGCAGGTGAGCATTTTTGCCGCAGCATCACCGGAACAGGTGACTGCGGCGCTGAAGGCGCTGCGGTGATCCCAACTGGCGCGCGGGTGTGGATCGCGATGGGGCACACCGATATGAGGAAGGGGATGCAGGGCCTTGCTCTGATGGTGCAGCAGGGATTGAAGCGCGATCCCCACGGCGGTGATCTGTTCGTCTTTCGAGGGCGTGTCGGATCACTGGTCAAGATAATCTGGCACGACGGGATCGGCATGTCGCTTTACGCCAAGCGGCTCGAGAAGGGCCGGTTTGTATGGCCCTCGGCGAAGGACGGGATGGTGTCTCTGACGAGCTCTCAGCTGGCTTGCCTGCTGGAGGGGATCGACTGGCGCAACCCGCAGTATTCCTGGCGGCCGGCCAGCGCGGGATAATCGGTTTCATTGGCCATTTTGGCCTTGCGGCAAGGGGCGGATGCTGATTCACTCAGTCCATGGAAGCCGCCGTTTCGCCCCTTCCAGACGACGTTGAAGCGCTCAAGGCGCTGCTTTCGGCAGCGACCCGGCGGGCGGACGAAGCGGAGGCGAAGCTTGCCAACGCCCATGCCCGCGAGAGTGCCACCGAAGCGGTCATCGCCCACCTCAAGCTGCAGATCGCCAAGCTCCGGCGCGAGCAGTTTGGCGCCAGCGCCGAGCGCACCCGCCGCCTGCTCGAGCAGATGGAGCTGCAGCTCGAAGACCTCGAAGCCGACGCTGCCGAAGACGACCTGGCGGCCGAAGCGGCTGCGACGAAGGCGACGAGTGTCACCGCGTTCGAGCGCAGGAAGCCGGCACGCAAGCCATTCCCCGATCATCTGCCCCGCGAACGTGTCGTCATCCCGGCGCCATGCTCGTGCCCGGCCTGCGGTAGCAGCCGCCTGTCCAAGCTGGGCGAGGATGTAACCGAGACGCTCGAGGTGATCCCGCGGGCATGGAAGGTCATCCAGACAGTGCGCGAGAAGTTCTCGTGCCGAGACTGCGAGAAGATCACTCAACCCCCGGCACCGTTCCACGTCGTGCCGCGCGGATGGGCTGGCCCCAGCTTCCTCGCAATGCTGCTGTTCGAGAAGTACGGGCAGCACCAGCCCCTCAACCGCCAGGCGGAACGGTTTGCCCGCGAGGGCGTACCGCTCAGCACCTCGACGCTGGCCGATCAGGTCGGGGCCGCCGCCTTTGCGCTGATGCCGCTTTACCGGTTGATCGAAGCGCATGCGCTGGCTGCCGAGCGTCTGCACGGCGACGATACGACCGTGCCGGTCCTGGCCAAGGGCAAGACTGACACTGCAAGGTTGTGGGTCTACGTGCGCGATGATCGCCCCTTCGCCGGCGCCGATCCGCCAGCAGCGCTGTTCCACTACTCACGCGACAGGCGTGGCGAGCATCCACGAACACACCTCGCATCATGGTCAGGGATCCTGCAGGCCGACGCCTATGGCGGTTATGGCGAGCTCTACGCTGCAGGCCGCCAGCCCGGCCCCGTGCTCGAAGCTGGCTGCTTCGCCCACGCGAGGCGCAAGTTCTTCGAGCTGGCCGATGTCGCGGCCGTGGCACGCAGGAAGAGCCGCAATGAGCGTGCAGGCATGATCTATCCGATCGCGCTGGAGGCCGTGCAGCGGCTCGATGCGCTGTTCGACATCGAACGCGACTTGGGTGGCAAGAGTGCGGCCGAGCGGCTCGCTGTTCGCCAGGAACTGAGCGCGCCACTCATCGCCGAGCTTCACGTCTGGCTGACCAACCAGTTCGCCAAGCTGTCCCGTAATCATGATCTCGCCAAGGCCATAAACTACATGCTGCGCCGCTGGGATGCGTTCACGCGGTTCCTCGACGATGGTCGGATCTGCATCACCAACAACGCCGCAGAACGGGCTCTGCGCTGCGTTCCTCTTGGCCGAAAGGCTTGGCTGTTCTGCGGGTCCGATCGCGGCGGCCAACGAGCGGCCATCCTCTACACGCTCATCCAAACCGCGCGGCTCAACGATGTCGATCCGCAGGCCTGGTTGGCCGATATCCTTGCTCGTATCGCCGACCATCCCGCCAATCGGCTCGACGAACTTCTGCCATGGAATTGGCAGGCTCAGCGCACCGCCATCGCTGCCTGATCACACTACGCCGCGGCCTTCGCCGGATGGCTACCTCGATCACAAGCGAGACGCGCCTGCAGCCAGTGGGAAGGTCCGAGGGACGACGCAAACACCGGCTTTGTACGCGCCGACAGGGTCGCGCACAGTCCGGGCAAAACGTCATCGCGCGTCGCGCGCGCAGTAATATCTGGAGATGCTCTCCAACGGTATGAACCGATACGACCGCAAAACCCTCCGGCGCAAGGTCCGCGCGCTGAAATCGACCATGCTTAGCTGATCCCCTCGATTGAAGGACCAAACTCTATCACGCCACCGGCAAAAGTGAGTGAGAGCCAAATCTCAGTGGAAATTACGGCCGCTCCCGGCTCACCTCTCATTGGAATCAACACCTTGCCGCCAAAAACCTCGTAAATGGTCGACGTGGAACAGTGGGCAAGCTGCGCTATTTCATATACTCAAACATCTTCAAAGCGACGATGTGAAAATTCATCCCCGGCGGACGCTGCGACACGCTCCAAGCTCGGCGTCTTCTTAGCAGTCATTACCGCCTCCTGAATCCCCCCCTCTCATAAACTGTCAACGCGCCGCGACACGCTTCTATTCGAAGCAAAGACTTACCCGTGCGAATTGGCATGTTTCATAGAGCTTGCTTTATGGTGCCCTCTGCGCGCCTACCGATAGATAGGAACACGTAGCAGCCAGATCGTTGGCCGAGCCCAACGGAGTGATGGCGTCAGTGTCTGCTATGACCGTGGCGCCCGCTCAACCTTCGATCAAGGCAGAGCCACCTTTTATGCATCAGGTGGACTGAAAAGCAGGAAGATGATCGCCAAGCTAACGATAAGAACCCAGGCAACAAAAAGGGATCGCATGACCAAAGGCGCCCGCCCGAGTTCCATGAATTCCCAACCGACGATGAAGGCCTTCAACAATGCGATCGAGACCACGATGGCGCCCGCAACCTCTGAACCGAAGACAGAGGTTTCGAACGACAGCACGGTAACTCCGACCAAGAGCAACCAAACGAAAGATATCCGCTTCGAAAACCAGGTCATGCGGTACCTCCGTGTCTCAGGAGATAAAGCAGGGCAAACAGCATCACCCACAGCAAGTCCACCAGATGCCAGAACACAGCGCTGCCTTCGAGAACGGCAAAGGAGCCTGTCCACGCGCCGCTGGAATCGCATTGCATTGCCAGCCATGTAAGCACACCCAGTCCGATCAGGACATGCAGCAGGTGAATGCCGGTGTACATGAAGTAGAACGTGAAGAAGCTGCTGCTGTTGAGCGTGTCGCCTGCGGCGATGTGGCCGCTCCATTCAACAATCTTCACGCCAACGAATGCAACGCCAAGCGCGAGGGCGGCGATGATCAGCCGCCTGCACATGTGCGAACAGTTTCTTGCCGCATGCACAGCGTGGGCGATTGCACAGGAACTGCTCAACAGAAGAATGGTGTTGAGTAACCCCAGTCCACGCCCTAACTTTTCCTGAGCCATGCCCATGGTCTCGGCTTCGGTTACAACGCTGTAGGCATACGTTATGAAAAGAATGCCGAATACAGCGAGATCGCCGAAGACCAGCACCCAGAGCCCCGGCTCTCCTGGCACATGGCCCCGCTTCGTGCCGGGGGCAAGTTCTGTCTTGGTCGTCATTGCGTGTCCATGATGGCGTTCCGCTTGATCGCTGCAAGCAGGGTGAACTGGGTGGCGGTTATCCACACACCGAAGACGACTGCGGGAATCCAAAACGCCGCGATCCCGTTCCAGGCGAACGGCCCGACCTTGAACAGGCCGACGACTGCGCCAGGAGCGCTGAGAATTCCGACCCAGATGTTAAGGTATCCGTACCAGCGAGGCAGGATCGGGCGCGCACGCTTGTCCTGAAGAATGACGGCTCCGGTCGCCAGATACTGCGTGGTGCCGGGAATTGCCGGGATGACCAGCAGAAACATCCCAAGATCCGCCCACATGCGAACGGCTTCGACTGACGCGTCAGGTCGGAATGCAGCCATCGTAAACGCCAATCCGCATAAGAAAACTGTGAACTGCCCAAATGTGAAAACTAGCCCCGTCACAATGGTCCACATTGCCAATTCGCCCTCGATTTTCCTGAGGAACAGGAGGATCACGGTGATGAACGGCCAGACGATTGACGCTGCGGTCATCAACAGGATTCCGCCGACCAAGAATCCGGTACGGTTTTCGGCCACGTGCTGTGCCACAGCATCTGCAGTCAGCATCGGGCTGTAAGGCGGGAAAATATGCATCAGAGGCCACATCGCGATGAAGAACAGTGTCCCCATTAGCGGCCCGGCGAACACGCCTAACTTCAATGCTCCCTGTTTCATTGGCCGTCTCCCAGTCTGCGATAGCTAGCGGACCTTGCCCAATTGTCGGTCAGTGCAAACATATCTCAAGACAGGGTCGGACGAAGTTGCAGCCTTTCAGGTTCATAGTTGGGCCTTAACTGGAAAAATATTCCCTTGATCATGCATACTATAGAAGCACCTATCGGCATTGGACGAAGCCCACATCATCCGGCGCAGTCCCTTTCGAGCGTCATCATTTCCGCAGGAGTTCAGACTTTATGCCGTGCGAGCGGATTTCGTAACGCACCATCAAGTGCGATTGAATTCCATGCACGGTCTATGTGCATTGTTGACCACGCGGCCTATGCCGGGGAAAGCAGTGCACAAGAAGATCAGCAAGGCAAGGATGCAGGATGAGGGCCCGGTTCCCGCAGTTCGATTTTTCGAACCTGCGCGCTCATTGGGCGCCCAATGTTGAATTTGCCCAGCGCGCCAACGCCGCATCGCTGATCCTGCCTATATCTAGCCTATCTTCTGAAGGTGATGATACAGGCAAGAAGAAGATCGACCCGGCCAAAGCAGGCCTGCATCGCGATCTGGATATCTTCATCAAGCAGGAAATGCAGCGCTGGCGTCAGCATATGGCGTTCAACAGGCGGATGCACGATCTCGGCTATGAATTGCTTAAGCCAATCGAAGCCGAGTTTGAAGGTAAGCGTCGCCCTGACCCCACCTTGCGAGCCTGAAGCCGAGCGCCGAGTCTCCGCGCCCTGATTGGGTGGAGGCGCTGGTGCTATGACGATGCCATGTGATGATGCTGGCACTAGCCGGGTAACGCGCTTCGAGGTGTTCACGGGCGTGGGGCGGCGGCGGGATTGGCCGCCGCATGTGAAGGCGTCGATTGTGGCCGAGAGCTTCTCCGGGCAGGAGATCGTCTGCTCGGTCGCGCGGCGCCATGGCATGAGCCCATCGCAACTGTTCACCTGGCGCCGACAGCTCCGCAAGCAGATGGAGAGCCAGGGCGCAGTCGTGCCGGCATTCGTTCCCGCCGTGGTCGATACTGGTTCGGCAGCCGAGCCTGCGCCTCCGATCCAGCGGCCGAAGAAAGGGCGGCGCTTGAAGGCGAGTGCAGTGGAACTGGAGATCGACGGCGTGGCGGTGAAGATCAGCCGCGGCGCCGATGCCGTGGTGATTGCTGCGGTGATCGAAGCGCTCCGAGCCACCCGATGATTGGACCCGGCGCAGGTGCAAAGGTCATGGTTGCCACACGCCCTGTCGATTTTCGCAAAGGGCCAGACGCATTGGCGGCGCTGGTCGGCACCGAGTACGGCGGCGATCCCTATTCCGGCGTCATTTACGTGTTCCGGGCCAAGCGCAGCGACCGGATCAAGCTCGTCTGGTGGGATGGCACCGGGCTGTGCCTGATGGCCAAGAAGCTTGAGTCCGGCGGGTTCAAGTGGCCGGGCATCCAGGACGGTGTGATGCGGTTGACGGCGGCGCAATTGGGCGCCTTACTCGAAGGTCTGGACTGGCGCCGGGTGCATGGCGGACGCCGCCCGATTGCCCCGCAGATTGCCGGTTGATGGGGGTTCCGCCTGCTGATTCACTGCTTCCATGCTCATGGAAGCGGACCTGCCAGAAGACGTCGAAGCGCTCCGTGCGTTCGCCCTCGAGCAGTCCCGCAAGCTGGCCGATGTGATGGTCGCCAAGGGCGAGGCCGACGCAGAGATTGAGCGGCTTCAGTCGATAATTGATGCGTTCATGCGGCACCGGTTCGGCCGCAAGTCCGAGCAGCTAGATCCCGGCCAACTCGAGCTCTGCCTGGAAGATATCGAGACGGCGCTTGGCAAGGCCCGCGCCGCCAGCGAGGCGGTGGTCACGCAGGCCGGCGGTGAGCGGCCCCGCAAGGCCAACCGCGGCTCGCTGCCAGCCCATCTCGAACGGATCGAGCAGGTCGTCGATGTCGAGGACAAGGCTTGCCCCTGCTGCGGCAGCGCGCTCCACCAGATCGGTGAGGACGTTGCCGAGCGTCTCGACGTCGTGCCCACCACCTTCCGCGTGCTGGTCACGCGCCGCCCGCGCTACGGCTGCCGTTCGTGCGAGGGCGCGATCCTCCAGGCACCGGCCCCGGCGCGGATCGTCGAGGGCGGGATCCCCACCGAGGCGCTGATCGCGCAGGTCCTGGTTGCCAAGTACGCGGATCACTTGCCGCTCTACCGCCAAGCCCAGATTTACGCGCGGCAAGGCATCCAGCTCGACAGGTCTACACTGGCGGACTGGGTTGGTCGGGCAGCCTGGTACCTGCGTCCCTTGCGCGATCACATCCTCGCGCGATTGCGACGATCCGGGCGCCTGTTCGCCGACGAGACCACTGCGCCGGTGCTCGATCCCGGGCGCGGGCGAACGAAGACGGGCCAGCTCTGGGCCTATGCCCGCGACGATCGACCATGGGGCGGCAAAGATCCGCCGATGGTGGCCTATGTCTATGCCGCCGATCGCAAGGGCGAACGGGCCGAGGCTCATCTTGGTGACTTCGCCGGCATCCTGCAGGTCGATGGCTTTGGCGGCTATGCCGCCCTAGCCAGACGCCGGCAGCAGGTGAGCCTGGCCTTCTGCTGGTCGCACGTGCGGCGTAAATTCTACGAGCTGGCAGACAGCTCCCCGGTCGCCACCGAGGTGCTGCGTCGGATTGCCATGCTCTACGCGATCGAGGACCAGGTTCGCGGCACCTCGGCAGAACAGCGCCGTGCCGTGCGCGCCGAACAGGCCCGGGTCATCATCGATGACCTGCACGTCTACCTTGAGGCGCGGCTCCGTCAGGTCAGCGCCAAGAGCAAGCTAGCCGATGCCATCCGCTACGCGCTCACTCGCTGGGCCGGGCTGTCGCTGTTCCTCGACGACGGCCGCGTCGAGCTGGATTCCAACACCGTCGAGCGGTCGATCCGGCCGTTGGCCCTCAATCGCAAGAACGCCCTGTTCAAAGGCTCCGACGAGGGTGGCGACAACTGGGCGGTGATCGCCACGCTCATCGAGAACTGCAAGATCTCGGGCATCAACCCGCATGCCTGGCTGACCGACACCCTCACAAAGCTAGCATGCGGTCATCCAGCGAACGCCGTCGGCGAACTCATGCCCTGGACCGCCGTGGCCTGAGCACAGCGCTTACGTTTGAAGCGACCTTCGCCCGGTTCTTCGCCACAAAACCTGCCATACAGCGAAGGCTTCGAATGGCTCAGCGCTACTGCCTGCGTGCTCTACTTCGAGGACTAAAACGAACTGCTGGAGAATGCAGACCCCGAGCCGACTAACATGTGGCGCTGGCATCTGGCAGAGGAATTGGAACACCGCTCTGTCTGCTCGGATGTTTACCACGAGTTGAGCGGATTGAACCCGGTGTTTCCTACTTTTACCGCCTTTACGGTTATTTCAATACGATTGTGCACCTCGGTCGGTTCCAGTTAATGGTATCGAAGAAGTTGCTCGACCATGATCGCGCCACCATGTCGCCTGACGAAGTGAAGCAGTCGCACGCGCGCGACAAGGCTGCCCGCAAGCTCATGGGCCGCCATTTCATCAGCAATTTCCTGAAGATATGCTCGCCGTTCTATGATACAGCCAAGCGCCGTGAGCCGAGGGGCGACCGCGCATTCCTGACCAAATTCGAAGCGCGTTACGTTCGCGGTGCAGTGGCTGAGATGGCCGCCTGAGTATTATAGGCTAAAACCGCCGTCGACTATCAGCGTCTGCCCGGTAATGTAGCGTGCACGGTCCGACGCGAGGAACACGGCTGCCTCGGCAATTTCTTGCGCCGAACCGAAGCGGCGCAGCGCGATGCGCTGGCGCTGCGCATTCCAGACTTCGGGCGAGTAAAGATCCACGAGAAACTGCGCCCCCAGACCGGCATCAATGATTCCCGGTGCAACTGCATTGGCGCGGATGCCCGCCCTGCCCTCTTCCTTGGCCACCGCGCGACACAGGGATTCAATAGCAGCCTTGGGAACGGAAGATAGTGCATCCCCTGGTGGATAAGTGTAGTTCGCAACTGACGAGATTGCCGTAATAGAGCCCCCCCCATTGGCGCGCAGTACCGGAATTGCTGCTGAAACCAAGCGGGTAAACCCGAGCAGTTCCACCTCTATCACCTGCCGCCACTGCGCCTCTGATATAGTGCTAACAAACGGCTGCTCGATCGCCACGCCGCCCGCAAACACGATAGCGCCCAACGGCATATCAGTCGTATTCGCGGCATCGATGGCAGCTGTAACGCTTGCTGCAACATTAAGGTCACAGTGTATGGAAACGCTGTGGCCACCAAGATCAGCGGCGATGTCTTCCGCTGCACTGCGACCGGAACGGTAGCCTACCGCCACGCGGCCCCATTCATCAGGAAGCGCGCGGCAGATTGCAGCGCCAAGACCTCCCGTACCGCCAACGACCAACGCCGTGCGAGATACTCCGAGCCCGCTCATGGCAGCGGACTGTAAAGTGCGAGGTAATCGAGCAGTGTCTCCGCGAAGACGTCGTTGCGGTCGCCCGTGATCATATGACCTACTCCCTTGGCAAGGACCACCTCCAACTGCGGTGTCAGTTTGCGGAACAGCGCCTCCCCTTCATCCGTGACGATGGTGGAATGTTCGGCGCGGACCAGCACAACCGGGTCGGTGATCCTCGCAGCAGCATGCTCCAGCGCAAGGCTTTCGGACGGCGGGTTGAGAAACTCGGGCGACACTGTCAGTGGATCCCATTGCCAGTAGAGCCGTCCATCGAGGCCCCGGCGCATGGTCTTTTCAAGACCAGACACGTCGCTCTTGCGCTGAAGTCCAAGATGCTCTGCCAGAGTATCGGCCGCGGCATCGACCGTCGCAAAGCCAGCAGCGCTGGCGGCGAAGAAATCGCGGAAGTCGTCCACGCCTTCGTCGCGCAGAAGCGGCGCTACGTCGGCAAGCATTACCAGCGCGACTCTGCCCGGACGGCGCGATGCGCCGACCAGTGCAGATTGCCCCCCGCGCGATGCGCCGACCAGAACCACCGGTCTGTCGAACGTATCGATCAAAGCCGCGACATCACGGCCGAAAGCATCAAGCAGGTAGTCCCCGTCGGCTGCCCAGTCGCTGGCACCGTGTCCGCGAAGGTCCACCGTATAGGTGCGATAGCCGGCTGCGGCGATGTTGCTCGCCGCGCCGCGCCACGCCCGACGGCTTTGCCCACCGCCATGGAAAAACACCACCGGCGGACCTTCCGGAGAGCCATAAGCATCCGCCCGGAGGGTAAGGCCATCGCCGGGAAGTTCGACTACGGCCCGCGCCGGTGCATTCATGGCAAAGTTCGCGGCATTATTCGGCGGCCGTTGCAAGCGGCGGTGCGATCTCGGCAAAAATCGGATGCTCTCCCGGCCCCTTGTAAGCAAACTTGTTGGGGGCATGGTGCCACTTGCCGTCATTGCGGCTTTCATAGGGGCTGGCAACCTCAATCAGGCAGCCATGCGTGCTCTTGGCACCGACCCAGCTCCACTTCTGCCAGGTCATGTCCGGATCGTTATAGGTTGCGCCCTCGCCCGGAAGGTCCAGACCTTCGGCACGCAGCTTCTCCATGGCGCCCGGGACGTCGTCGGTGGCGAAGCACAAGTGGTGGACATGCTCACCCACCTTGTCGAGACGGCGACCCATCGGGGTGCCGGGCGCAGGCTGGATGAACTGGATCTCGGTGCCGTGATCGTTGACGAACGTCGCCCACTTCATGCCGGCGTCGTCACCGCTCGAAAATTCGTCATACTTGACGATACGCTGGTCGAGCTGCGCTGGGTCAAGCACACGCAAAATCTTGGTCCAGTCCACGATGGCCTTGTCAAGATCGCGCACGACCATGCAAACGTGGGCAAAAGGTCCGCTCGGCATTGTCTTGTCTCCTGTTAAGCGTTGAGCCGAATAGTCGCGGTTCCGGCATTCACGGTTCCACGGCCTTCGATATCCAAACTGAATTCGCATTCAATGCGATTGCCATCAACTGCCGTGATCCTGCCGCTGGCAACAGCCTTGTCGCCACCATAGACATTATCGAGGAAACGCGAATCCATCGCCTCGATCGTGCCGCCTGGAAAAGCTGCCATCAACATGTTCATCATGTAGGCCACGTTGATGGGCCCTTGGTTGATCACGCGGTCGCCCAGGCCCTTGGCCTTGACCACTTCCACGTCCAGGTGGATCGGGTTTGGATCGGCCAGGAACACGGCCCAATCCTTCATCGCTTCAGCGCTCACGCAGGGGATCGTGAACGGGGCGATGGCGTCGCCGATGGCGTAGCTCATGCGAGTTCCTTTCGCGGAAGCACCCAGACGTTGTCGGTTTCCAGAATGGCATCGCCACCATCGGCCGGGTGCAGCCGCAGACGGTAAGTCAGTACGTCCATCACACCCAGCTTGCGGCTCTTCTTCCGAACAAGGCTGAGGATCTCGCCACTGACCTTATAGGGCTGACCGACCACGATGGGCGCAGCAAAGCGCACGCCGGACGAACCCATCATCGGGCCGTCCTCGACATCGAATTCGCAGGTTTCGCAAACGCCCGCCACGGTCTTGCCCATCGCGACTT
Organism: Novosphingobium sp. CCH12-A3; assembly: GCF_001556015.1. NCBI lineage: Bacteria > Pseudomonadati > Pseudomonadota > Alphaproteobacteria > Sphingomonadales > Sphingomonadaceae > Novosphingobium > Novosphingobium sp. CCH12-A3. The sequence continues at coordinate 12,027 of NZ_LSIA01000138.1, forward strand.
GCGTGGCGACATAGTACCAAATCGGGTGTGCGGTGCCATCGGTGGCGGGCGATACCCCCACCGAACGGCAAAGCCGCTCATTTTCCTCGGCCGAAACGGTGAAGACCTTCGTCCCGTCGAGCGACGTGCCGGCAACTTCGGGTGCGGGCGGAAGTTCTGCTTCTTCGCTCATCAGTACGACCTCGGCAGGCCGAAGCTTTCGGCAATGGAGTTGCGGACCATCTCGTTCGAGATTGGCGTCATGCGCAGGATGCGGTGATCGCGCCAGTAGCGCTGCATGTCGGTTTCAGCGGAATAGCCCATGCCGCCCATGATCTGGATACCAAGATCGGCGGCCTTGACCGCATTCTCCGTCGCAACCATCTTAAGCATGTTGGCTTCGATGCCGCATGGCTTGCCCTCGGACTGCAGCTGCGCAACATAATACAGCAGGAGTTCGGTCGTCTTCTGCCAGGTCGCAATGTCGGCAACGTAGTGTTGCAGGATCTGGAATCGTCCGATGATCCCGCCGAATGCAGTGCGCTGCTTCATGTAGGCGACTGCGTCCTCAAGAACACCGTCGATCGCACCAAGGCATTGCGCGCCAACCATGATACGCTCGTTGTTGAGCGTCGGCAGCATCGCGTACCATGCCTGCCCCGGCGTGCCCAGCACATCCTCATCGGGCACGAACACGTCTTCGTAATGCACTTCGCACGATCCCATCGCGCGCATGCCCAGTTTCGGCAACAGCGACGAGGTGATACCGGGCGATTTGGCATCGACGAAGAACATTGTGAGGCCGTGGTGCTTCTTTTCCACATTGGCATCGGTGCGGGCGAGCACCAGCAGCCGATCTGCGGCCTTGGCCGCGGTCGTCCACATCTTTGCGCCGTCGAGCTTCCAGCCGCCGTCGACTTTCTCAGCATGCGTCTTCATCGCACCGAGTACGTCGGTCCCGCCATCAGGCTCGGTCATCGAAAGCGAAACGCGCAAATCGCCCGATGCCATCGCTGGCAGCCAACGCTGCTTCTGCTCTTCGCTGCCAACTGCCGTGATCGTCTTTGCCCCGCCGAATGACGTCAGCCCCCAAGTCCACAGCAATCCACCAGCGGTGCGCGCAAACTCGCGAGCGAAGATCATCTGCATGACGACGTCGCCACCAAGGCCGCCCCACTCCTCGGGAATACCAATCCCGAAGAAGCCTTGCTCCTTCAGCTTGTCCCACAAGGCATAGGGGTAGTTTTCTTCGTCGGCTTCAAGCTTGCGCATCCAGTCCTTCGGACACTCGGCTTCTACCCAGCGGTGTACAACGTCCTTGAATGCCTGCTGTTCTTCAGAAAGCGAAAAATCCATGGTTCTGCTTATGCTCCTGCTCGCGCACTGTGTCAGACATGGCGGCGTGATTGCAACCTATCGTATGGCAGGCGCAGGGGTACCCTTCAGGACAGTGCCGCTCCTGCCCCAATTCAGCTTGCAGGCGCCCAAACCAGCGGCAGGGCGACCGGCTGGATCATCCCCATGTGGCAGGTCACCGTATGGCCGGGCTGCAATGCGAAGGGAGGAATCCGCGCAAGGAACTGTTCCATCGCGATCCGCAGTTCGCGCCGTGCAAGATGCATGCCCACGCAGGTGTGGATCCCGAAACCGAAACCGACATGTCGCGGGCGGCGGGTGAAATCGACCTCGCCGGGATTGTCAAGCTCCGCAGGATCGCGCCCTGCCAGCGTGGTGGACATCGCTACCTTATCGCCGGGTTTGATCGTCACGCCACGGATCGTTGTTTCTTTCTTGCAGGTGCGAAAGGTGGTGACCGCCCCGTAACCGCATCAGCTCATCGATTGCATGCGGTATCGCGGTCGGGTCGGCACGCAACGCATCCTGATCTTGCGGATGCGTTGCCAGATGCCAGAACTGCAGGCCCATGTTGGTTGATACGGTGTCCAATCCGCCGATGAACAGATTGAACATGAAGCCGATCAGTTCGTCATGCGTCAGCGGACCGCCATCAATCTGTCCTGAGACATCAAAACTGATCAGATCATTGCGCGGATTGGCGCGGCGGTCCTTGATTTCGGAAGGAGAGATAAGCAACGACCTTGCGCGTGGCTTCGGCAATCTTCGACAGGTCGTGGTTATGGAGGAGGTTCATCTCCCAATCCATGAAATCAGCCATGCGATCGGGAACGTGATCAGGAATCAAAGGTTCCGGAAAGCCAAATCCCATCTTGCGGTTTCCCAATTTATTCAAGTTGTTGGAACGCCCCGCGCGATAGAGTCAGTCGGCAGCTTCGACCACCACGATCACGTTGTAGGAGCGGTTCTGTTGCGGATCGGCGGCGATGCGGGCGGCAAGGCGTGCAGTCACAGCGTCGAGCACCTGCGCGTGATCACGCCCGGCGTCGAGCGATGCGGCAAAGCTGGGACCATTGGCCGCGCGCATCATGTTCGCCCATGTCTGCCCGAGTTGCACGGCATCGCCGCTTTGCTGGTACAGCTCGAAGAAAGGGTCGGGCGTTGGCATCGTGGCGACATCAACCAGCTTCAGTCCGCTAACCCGGCCATCGCGGAAAGGCGCTTCGATCTGAGCGACGGAGCGCCCAGCTGAAGGCGCGCTGATCCGTGCCAGCTCGGCATGCGTCACAAGGCCGGAGTTGGCGACATCGACCCAGCTTTGCCAGAACGCGCCCGCCATCCATTCAAAACCGTGGCTGTCCTTGCCCCGTCCCATGAACTGGCAGATCAACTTTCCGCCGCGCCGCAATTCGTGTGATCGGGCGACAAGGAAGTTGGTCCAGTCTTCATCAAGCTGTGCATCGACCGCATCGCGCACGGCGGGATCAGCGCTGAAAACGCCCCAGCCATGATCGGGTACCGTGCAAGGATTGCGGCTCATCCAGTGCAGCGCGTTTGAACTCCATCCCAGATCGACACTGCCACGAGGCAGAACCCGGCCATAATGCGAACGGCCAATTGCGACCGGATAGACTTCAGGTCTGCCCAAAAGATAGCTGATGGGATCTTCATCCAGCAGCGTGAACAGCGAAGCGAAATCGTTCGACGGCAGATCGATATGGCTGACTACGACCGGCTTGTCCGGTCCTGTCCGTGCGCGCACGGCGTCAATCGCGGCAGCCATCGGTGCCATCGAATTGCGCCCTTGAGACGCGCCGTAGTCCGCTATGCCAATGGCCGCGCCATCAACCGCAACCTCGCCTGCTGCCACAACCAGCAGCGGTAGTGCCGAACCAAGATTTGCCGCCTGCAAGGACGAATGGCGGTTGTAAAAACCGCCACCCTGCATCGGTGCTGTGGCTGGGGGTGCCTTAGCGCTCAAGAGACGGCTTCCATCGGTCCGAAAACACGCTCGGTTTCGCGTAGATCGAGGTATTCACGCACGCCGACAACACGGTCATCGCGCACGACAAACAGATGGTGGTAGTGGTTGCGGTAGATGCGGCCATCATCGAATTCGAAGTTGCCGCGCGATTCCACCGCGACGCGCTCACCCTCCGCCGTCGTGGCGACAATCGCGGTCTGTGCCACTTTGGCCATTCCCAACATCCCCTGCAGCTGGGTGATGAGCGTTTCGAGATCCAGCGTGCCGACGCCCGATACATACCAGTCGACATCGGGAGACAGGATCGACCGGATGGTGTCCACGTCCGCCTTGTCGAGCGCCTCCATCAGACGGATCGCAATCGCGCGATTGCGATCTGCAAGCGCCATCGCATCCTGCGTTTCGGCACTGGTGGTCATGGCATTCTCTCCTGCTTACTTGGCGAGATAGGTCGCGGTCGCTGCGGTCAAGGCCGGGATTTCCGCGCCTGCGGACTGGCCTGCATTGATCGCCGCGCCCACGTCCTTGACCATGTAGCGGCGCGTGGTTTCAAGCATCGCAGCCCAGTGTTCTCCCGCGAACCACGGCAGAACATCGCTGGCCCCGCTACAGTCCAGCAAGGCAGTCGCGGTGGACGCCCGGTCGAGCCCAAGGCTTTCGGCCAGATTCATGGCATCCGATGCAAGTTGCAGATGCCCTGCGAACAGGATGTTGTTGACCAGTTTGATCGCCCGGCCGGCACCACTTCCACCAACATGGAAAATTGCGCGGGCGAATGTATCGAACACCGGGCGCGCGCGCTCTATCGCGTTAGCATCACCTCCGACCAGCAAGGTCAGCTTGCCCGAAGCCATTTCCGACTGCTTCCGGCTGAAGCACGTGTCGAGGATGGCAATGCCTGCAGGCGCATTGGCGGCAATGCCTTGGATCGATTCGATGCCGCCAGTTGTAAATACCGCCACAATCGCACCCGGTTTGAGAAGGTCGATCACGCCCTCAGGTCCGCTCAGCACATCCGCGACCTGATCGTCGGAGTACACGGCAAGGCACACGAGGTCGGCATCTTTCGCAGCTTCGCGGGGTGAGCCGACGAGTGTCAGGCCCTGTGCATCTGCGGCATCTGGAGCGTTGACATCGAACGCACGCACCTCATGACCGCCAGCTGCGACCGTTTTAGCTGTCGGAAGGCCCATCTGCCCCAAACCAATCCATGCAACCTTCATCGTCGATCCTCTCGGGAGGCCACCTGCAGACCTTCGGATCATGGATTGCGCCATGTGGTCAGGCACAGCCCCTATCGAACGTCAGGGAGCAGCGTTCAGGCAAATTGGGCCAGCCGGTCGAGCCCGCGGACGGGATCGCTCACACCGTCCCACGCCAGATGCGCGCGGTGCATACGCGCCAGCGATTCCTCCATCGCCGGGGATAGCTCCATCAGCTCGATAAACGCGCCATCAGCGGCCTGTGTATCGAACAGGCAAAACCGTTCGCCCGAAGGCATCTGCCCGCTGAACGCCACAGCATGACCCCTCGCCGAAAGCCGCGCGAAGTTGTCATCATAAGGCCCGCGCAGCATCACATGATGGTACCCCTGCCCTGCCGTCTCCAGCATTTCCTTGAACACGGAAGCGCCGTCGTTGGTCTGTTGCAGCAGTTCGATCAGCAATCCGCCCGAAAACCCGAATGCCACTTTCATCGATACTTCGGTGGGTGCACCACGATAGATCTGCCCTGGGAGTACAGGGACGTCGAACACGAAAAACGGCCCTGCGCCGATGGTCTTGGTCCAGTGTTCCAGCGCCAGTTCCAGATCGGCGACGACCTGACAAAGTTCGAGAACGGAGCCGCTGGGTTGCATCGGTCGAAGGCCTTGTTGTGAGATTCAGGGACGCCAGTCGGCGGCACGGGTGCGGGTGCCGTGGTCACGCGCACGTTTCATCAGTTGTGCTCGCCGTCCGGCAATGTCGATGCGTGGCACCGATGCGGGTACGACTGTATCCACATCGGCAAGGTCGAATTCCTGCACCGTGCGGATGAATGTCGCAGGATCGGCGGAGGGCGGCACGCCTTGCCAGCGAACCAGCATCCAGCCGTCGGCCAGGTTTGTCGTATCGATCCAGTTGGCTAGACCCGGATCGACTGCGCTCAGCACGTAGCTTTGCGTACCATCCGGGCTGGCGGCCACTTGTGAGCTGTTGAGGCTGACCAGACGCACCATAGGATCGGGCGAGATCGTCCAGGGATCGGCAATCTGGAAGCCGGAATAATAGCTCCCTGCCGGATCGATGGTCACCAGCAGGGCTTTGCCGTCAGCGAGTGCAAAGCGCCCGCCCGCTAGATAGCCCCAGCCACCATCGCGTCCATTGGGGCCTACCAGCCGGTGCGGCTCGGGCAGGCCCAGGAAATCATCCTTGAAATGGCTCCAGAAGTGCACCCACGCTGGCAAGTCGGCGATGACTTTGGCGGCGATCTCGTCTTCGGTGCGAGGGATATGATCGGAAGGCGGATCGATCCGGCGCACGGTGACGTCTGCGGGCCTCTGGTTCCAGTCGCGCTGGCTGTCGCGCGTGTAAACCTGATGCATCTTGCCCGGCGCGGTCCGCAAATGATGTCCGCCCCTCTCGCCCGGCCCCACCGTCACCACCACCGGGTCAGTCGGCGCTGCCGGATCGCGCAAGTCCTGCAACGTGAACGCGCCAAGGTTGCGGCCAAGCCCCGCGTGGTGATCCGGCTCAACTTCCAGCACGATGCTCAGCTGAGGTGGATCGTCTGAAAAGCGGATCGTGATCTCGTAATTACCGTCGCCGTCTATCGGGATTTCACGGTTGAAGTTGTCGGGATTGTCGATAGCCACCGCCGCTCCCTGATAGACATGACCGAACCAGTTGCGCGGAGCATTGCTGATGTTCCACACCACTTTGGGATCGGCCGGATCGCCATTTGCCTCGCGCATGGCAAGGCCCAGCACCCATTGGTCCAGCGCGCGGTCCAGACCAGCAATGCCATCGACCCTGTCCGCCAACGGGTGGGCGCGCATCGCGATGCGCTCCACCTCGCGCGCGGCGCGGACATCCGGGCGTTCGATCAGGCGCAGGGCCAGCTTTTCAGCCTCTTCCTGATCGCGCGTCCACAACGGGTTCGCGCTCATGATATCGTCCCCACCCGGCCGCCTTCGGTAAAGATCGTGCTTCCAGTGGTATAGCTGGATGCATCGCTTGCCAGCAGTATTGCCGCACCGACCGCTTCGTCCGCCGCGCCGAAGCGCTTGATCGCATTGCGTTCGGCAAGACCCAGCCCGCGATGGATGTCCGCCTCCTGCCCGTCGGGGCTCATCGACCCCACGCAGAGGCAGTTGATGCGTGTATGTGGCGCTTGCGTCTTGGCCAGTTCGCGCACCAGAAACAGGAGCGCGGCCTTGCTCACTCCGTAAGCCACAGCAGGCGGAATGGGGGTAAAGCCGCCACAGCTCTGCACCGAAATCACGCTGCCCTTGCCGTGCGCCTTCATATCGGCCTCGGTCATTTCGACAAGCCGCCAGGTTGCCATGACGTTGACGTCCATCGCGGTCTGCCACACTTCGTCGGTGTTCGCCCACAAGCCGCCATCATGGGCATAGACCACGCCTGCGGCGGCGTTGTTGAACACGATATGGATTGGCCCGAAGGCGTCGTGCGCGGTATCGACCAGCTTTTGCAGATCGGCCTTGTGCGCTACATCCACAGCAACAGCGCGAGCGCGACCACCACCAAGTGCATTTATTTCCCCGGCAATGCGGTCAAGCCTGTCCTGACTGCGCGCCGAAATCACCACGTTTGCACCCAGTTCGGCATAGGCCTTGGCCACATGTTCGCCAACGCCGGGACCGACCCCGGTCAGGATTGCAGTGCGGCCCTCCAGCCGGAAACGGTCGAGTACGCTCATCGGAATCACCCTGTATTTGTGGGAAGGGGCGCCAGCAGGTGCCCGAACCGTGCGTAGTATGAGGCAAGACGCTCGCGCACCTCGTCTGGATCGATGCCGAACTGCGCGGCACTGTGCTTGTGGCGGCCCAGCCGCTTCGCTGCTGAACTCTGTGCAAGGAACTGCGTGATGCGATCCTGATGCTCGGGCGTGAACGGCAGGCCGAAGCGGTCGTAGATGCGGCGGATCGAACCCGTCGGATCGGCGACCACTTCGCTATGCCCCAAATCGATGATGCGTTCGGCAATGTCTGGCCGCGCATCGCGCGCCTTGAGGCCGCGTTCCAGCCCCTCGCTCCACGTTTCAAACACGCTACGGCCCACGGCCTTCAAATCCTTGTCCGCGCCCACGGCGGCCAGAAACGCGGCGATCATGCTCGACAGTGAAGAGAACGTCAGCACCGGATCACGGTGCGTCCACACCAGCATGGCGCCGGGATAAGCCTCGACCAGTCCTGGCAGATCGAAGAGGTGCTGTGGCGATTTCAGCGTCCACCGCCCCTGCGGCCCCTTCCACTGGAACTGCTGGAGCAGGCGCTTGTGCGTGACATACTGCCCTTCAGCCACTGTGCCGAGAAGCCACTTGGCAAAGTCGGGTACGCCCAGTTCGGCGGGAAAGTTCGTGCTGGCAAAATGCATCATCATGCCGTGGTTGCACTCACCCGGCTGTGTGCAATCCATCCGCTGAATATCGGCAAGCTGCGGCGCATGGGCCAGCCAGTTCTCATAAATGGCCTGAACCTGCGCGATGCGCGGGTCGGCATGGAACGTTGCCTTTTCCGGCGGAGGCCAGGGAATGTACCACTCCCATTCGGTCGGCGCGCGCGCCGCCGGGTCCAGGCAGAGAAGGTCATAGGTAATCGTCGTGCCGGTACGCGGCAATCCGCAGACGATCAGCGGCGATCCCACGTCTTGTGCGGCTATTTCGGGATGATTGCGGTCATCTTCCGCCATGCGCAGGCGCATTGACAGGATCTTGGTGATGTTGGCCCTTGCCGTTGCGCGCAGTTGCGGCGGCGGGTCCATCGCCTCGACCGCCTTCACAAGTTCGCGAAAGCCGGTCATGAAGCTGAGGTCGGGACCGAAATCGGTGTAGCCAGTCTGCGCCTGAGCTTCGACAATCAGCGCGTCGGGGTCCAGGGGGGCAACTGCTTCGGATTCTTGCGCCAGCGCCATCAGGTCATTCCCTATCCCGGACGCCGGTCCGCTAACGGGACCGTGCGTCATCCAAACCTTTCCCCGGTAAGCTGCGCCGCGACCTGCCGGGGGAAAGGGCAATGTCAGAAACCTTTGGCCGCCAGCGCACGCTTCAGCTCGGTGGTCAGCGGCCCCATGTCCTTCGGGCCAGCACCATGGAGCAGGATTTCGTCTGCGCCTGCGTCAAGATAGGCCATCAACTGGTCGGCGCATTGCGCGGCCGTACCCACGGCCGCGCCTTCGTCGATCCATTGCTGCGGCAGGATCTGCCCGACATCGACCAGCTCCTGGCGGGTGTAGGCCTGATCAGCGGGCTTGCCGTTGAGGCAGGCGATTTTGGGATGGGCGCGAATCTGGTCCAGCACCGACTTGTCCCATTCGTTGATCTCCACGATCAGATCGCCAAAGCCAGGCAGTTCGAAATAGGTGATGGCGCGCCCGCGCACGACAGCGTCTTCCTCTTCCTTGGGCAGATCGGGCGCGACGATGATATTGTGATATATGCGGACGGACATCGGATCGCGCCCGGCCATTTCTGCGGCATCGCGCACGATCTTCACGCTGTTGCGCACGCCCTGAGGCGATACGAACGGGTGCAGCAGCACACCGTCACAGTGTGTGCCCGCAAATTCGAGTGATTTGGGCCCGATGGCGGTGAAGATGATTGGGGGCAGCGGGCCATCGTATTTGTCGGTCAACTTCAGATGGGGGAAACTGCCCATGATGCCGTCGTATTTCACCGTCTCACCGGCCCACAGGCTTTTCATGATTGAGATGGTGTCTGCCAGACGATCCATGGTGATCGGCGCTGCGCCCATCATCTTCATGTACGCGGGCACCGCGCGGGCAAACATCACGCGGAACCGGTCGCCCGACATGGCCTGCATCAGGTTTGCCGTGCTCGCGGTGACGATCGGATGGCGCATCGTAGCATAGAACGTGCCGGTTATGCGGATCTTCGACGTAGCCTGGCTGACCGCACCCGCCAGCACGGCGGGTTCCTTGAGCGCGAAACGTTCTGAGATCCACACGCAACCAAGACCAATGCGCTCGGCCTCTATCGCCTCTTCGATCCCCCGGCGCGGATCGCTTACACGGCCCGGAAGAATATAGGTTCCGAACTTGTCGAATAGTGCCTGTGCACCGGGCTCGCTCTGGGTCATCATATCTACCTTATTGATTTCATTATGCCTGCCGGATGGCTGTGCCTGCGCCCCCTACCGTCTGACAGGTTTTGCCAGTCCCTGCCCTTCAAGGCAGGTCAGGGTGCGGTAGCCACGAGCGAGCGGATACGCCAAGCGCCCTCCACCCGGTTCAACGTAATCGCATAATCGGAAAACGTCATCGGCTTGCCCATATCGCCCCAGTCGGTCACCAGTCCATAAGCGCTCACCAGCGCGGTACCTGCCGCGTCGGCGGTATCGACGACGATATTGGTAATCTGGTGCCGCCACTTGCCGCCGCCTTGCTGGGCCACCACGGCAGGCATCGCCGCGACCTGCTCATGCCCTTCAAGCCGCATCACGCCTGCCACTTCAAAGGTGCCGTCAGGGGTGAAAAGTTCGAGCCATCCGACCGTATCAGCGTGATCGACACAGTGGCAATAGCGGGCGAACAGCTCTGCAATCGCAATCCGGTCTTCACTGGTGATGGTGGTCATCATAGCTCTCCATGTTTAATCACCCTAAACCGGATCAACATTACCCAGCAATGCCCGCCGCCTTTCTTGTGGTAGGTCATAGTCGATAAACCTCCGGTAGCGTGCGCGACGATGGAGTGGGCCTGCCAATGGCCTCGCCTGGAGGGAATGTATGAGCAACGATTGGGATGCCATTGTCATCGGATCGGGCGCTGCGGGACTCACCGCCGCCGTCACCGCCGCGCGCAAGGGACTCAAGGTTCTGGTCGTCGAGAAGACAGAAGTATTTGGCGGCACCACCGCGATTTCGGGGGGCGGCATCTGGATTCCGGGTAACCACCACCAGCTTGCGGCCGGCATTCCCGAACCGGCAGGCGCGGCGCGCAAGTACATTGGCGCGCTGGTTGGCGAAAAGCTGAACACCGCCGCGCTCGATGCCTATTTGCAGGCCGGCCCGGAAATGGTCCGTTTTCTGGAAGATCAAACCGAAGTCGTCTTCGCACTCGCCGATCATTCGCCGGATTGGCATCCCGAGATTGAAGGCGCGAGCAAGGACGGGCGCCTGCTGCGTCCGCTCGAATATCGCACGCAGAAGCTTAACGGCTATGCTGATCAATTGCGCCTGCCGCGCAGTGAATTCAACGCACCGGTCGGCTTCATGGTCGATCTGCCCGACTTGCCGCACCTGGATGCGATGAAATCATCGCCCAAGTCGATGTTCTACATGATGAAGATCGTCGGACAGTATGTGCTCGACAAGATGTTGGGCCGCAAGCGCGGCTCGCGCATCACCATGGGTAATGCGCTTGCCGCACGCCTGCTGCGCTCGGCGCATGATGCAGGTGTCACGCTGTGGCGCAACACCAGCGTCACCGGCCTGATCGGCGGGGCGGAGGGCATCACGGGCGTTCGCGTCGAACACGAAGGCAAATCGCTACAACTGACTGCGAAAAAGGGCATCGTGCTCGCCACCGGCGGCTTTTCGGCCAACGAGCAGCTGCGCCGCGCCTATATGCCCTACCCCGATCAGCACATCTCGATCATGGCCGGTTGCAACACCGGTGATGGCATGAACATGGGGCTCGAAGCGGGCGGGGTCATTGATGGCGAGAACGTCGCTAACGGGGTGTGGTCGGTCGTCTCGACCATGACCAAGCCCGATGGCACAAAGGCGATCTATGCCCACCTGATTGACATGGCCAAGCCCGGCTGCATAGCCGTCGACAAGTCGGGCAAGCGTTTCGGCAACGAAGCGTCGAACACGTTCGTCGAATATATGCACAAGGCAGGGGCAGTGCCGGCGTGGCTGGTGGCTGATTCCGCCTTCGTCAAGAAGTATGGCCTCGGCCTTTCGCTTCCTGGCGGCGGTGGGATCAAGAAGCTGGTAGCAGCAGCCTACCTGATCGAAGGCGCAACGCTTGTCGACCTCGCCAACAAGATTGGCGTCGACGCCGCAGCGCTGGTCAAGACGGCATCGGCCATGACCACCTATGGTAAGACCGGTGTTGACCCTGAATTCCAGAAGGGTGCCTCCGCGCTCGACCGCGACCTTGGCGACCCGCGCCACACCCCCAATGCCTGCCTAGGTCCGATCGAAACCGCGCCCTTCTATGCGGTCAAGATCTATCCTGGTGACGGATCGACCACGGTTGGCCTGCGCATTGATGGCGAAGCGCGCGTTCTGGACGCTTCCGGCAATGCCATTCCGGGGCTTTACGCCGCAGGTCTCGATGCCAATTCGCTCTGGCGCGGCAATGCACCGGCGCACGGTTGCAACGTCGGTCCGGCAATGACGCTGGGTTATATCGCGGCCCGCAGTCTCGCTAGCTAGGGCTGATGACTTCAGACACTATCAACGCTCGTGTCCTGCTGGTGAATCGGCCAGCAGGCGTGGCGCAGGCCAGCGACTTCGCCATCGTCCACGATGCCTTGCCCAAACCAGGGCCGGGCGAAATCCTTGTGCGCAATCACTACCTGTCGGTCGACCCCGCGATGCGGGGCTGGATCGCAGACGTCGGCAATTATTCCGCGCCCGTCGCCATCGGCGAAGTCATGCGCAGCCTGTGTTCCGGCGAGATCGTCGAATCGCGCAACGCAGATTACGCCATTGGTGAGTTTGTCACCGGCTGGTTCGGATGGCAGGACTATGCCGCTGTCGGTGCAGATCGCATCGTACGGCGCACCTTGCCTGCCGAAGCGAAGATGGCGCTCGGCATTCTTGGCCTTAACGGGACGACCGCGCTGCTCGCGCTGACCACCATGGGCGTACCGAGGCCCGGCCAGACCGTGGTTGTCTCGACTGCCGCCGGAGCAGTCGGCTCGGCTGTCGGACAGATCGCGCGCATCCACGGCTGCCGCACGATCGGCATTACCAGCAGTCCGGCCAAAGTGCGGGATTGCTTGGAGATGTTCGGCTATGACGCTGCGATTGATTATCGCGCGGAAGACATCGGCGCGCGCCTCGCCGCGCTATGTCCTGACGGAGTCGATGTCTATTTCGACAATACGGCAGGTGCCATTTCAGACGAAGTCATGCCGCATCTGGCACAAAAGGCGCGCGTCGTTGTCTGCGGTACGGCGTCGTATGATCGCTGGGAGCCCTGGCCCGAAGGCCCGCGCGTCGAACGTCACCTGTTGGTAAAGCGTGCGCGGATGGAAGGTTTCGTTCTGTTCGATCACATGGACCGGTTCGACGAGGCTGTTGACACATTGCGCAGCTGGATCGCAGAGGGCCGCCTTGCGTTTCAGGAAGACGTGCTGACCGGAATCGAGGCCTGCCCCGATGCTCTGGCCGGGTTGTACCGGGGCGAGAACCGGGGCAAGCGTATCATCCAGCTGGTTTAACTCGCTGCTTCCATGAACGCCTTGAGATCGGCGTAGTGCGGCTGATGGACTAGGCCGCCCCCCGAGATCGAGATGTTCTCGCCAGTGATATAGCGCGATTCATCCGAAGCCAGAAACGCCACGAGCGCTGCGATGTCGTCGGGCGTGCCGAATTCGGGCGTCAGGATGTGGCGCTTGATGATGTCCTTCAGGCCCGGCACCGTCTTGTCGAGTGCTTCGGTCAATACCACGCCGGGGGCAATGCTGTTGCAGCGAATGTTCTGGCTGCCATGCTGCGTCGCAACGTACTTGGTCAGGGTAATGATCGCTCCCTTGGTCGATCCATAGGCAATGCGCGCCAGATCGCCCGCCGTCCCCGAATTGGACGCGGTGTTGACAATCGATCCCCCGCCGTTCGCAATCATGTGCGGGATCGCATAGCGACAACCAAGCATGTAGCCGGTCAGATTGACGTCGAGGATCTCCTGCCAAACGGCCAACGGAATGTCGGTGGCAGTAGTGTCCTGCCCCGATTTCACAGGGTCCGTCATAGCCGCGTTATTGTGCAGGATGTCGAGCTTTCCGAAATGGCTGACGGTCCGCTCGACCAAGTCCTTGACAGATTCCGCACTTGCAGCGTCGAACTGCACCGCAATCGTAGCATCGCCCAGCGGCTCTGCCGCGCGCTTTGCCGATTCCTCGAAGATATCGGCTATTGCAACTCGCGCGCCTTCCGAAACCAGTCGTTTTGCAACTGCCGACCCAATTCCGCCGCCACCGCCTGTGACGATAGCAACTTTGCCTGCCAATCTGCTCATATCACCCATTTCCTGAAAAGTGTTGTCGAGGGAGAGGACAGGCTACTGCAGCATTGCGGGCCGCAGCCGGTACTCACGCGGGGTCATTCCTGTTGCTGCACGGAATGCGGCTGAAAACGCCGACGAACTGCGGAAACCGCACCGCCAGCTGACTTCCTTGATCCGGTAGTTGTTTGATTGGAGCAGCTCCTTGGCGAGGTTAATGCGGCAGCGCGCGATGAACTCGCCGATGCTGCTGCCGGTAGCTTGCCTGAAGACACGCGCAAGATTGCGCGTGCTCATGCCGCAGGCGCGGCCGATCTCGGAAATGCTCAATGAACTCGCAAGATTGCTCCTGATGTATTCTTCGATGTGCTGTACCTGCCATGCCGATGCCGGGCCGCTGCCATGATGGGACATAGATCGCGACCACCGTGCAAGTTCCACGGTCGCGCCAATTGCAAGCGATTCCAGCAGGGCCCCGGCAGCAAAACCAGGCGCAGCAAGTTCGCTGGCGATTGCCAGAAGGTACCGTCGCAATGCGATGTTCTGGATATCGGCACGAGGTTCTGATGTTCCGAGCGGATTCTCGCCCTCGAATATCTCCTCCAGAAACGCATCGCCGAATGACAGACACAGGAGGTTGCGCCTTTCCAGCGCTGGCTGCCCCCAATAGCGCACGTTCGGCGGCAGATACAGCACTCCGCCGGTATGCTGTGGGGCCGCCCACCTCTCGGACTGCAGCACACTGCGACGAATGTTGCCGTCCAACGATATGTCGAGATAATGCTTCTGAGGAAGCAAGTGTCCTGACGAAGGGCGAACCCACTCGAACTGCCTGATGTCCATGCTGAGGTCGTGGCTGGCAAAGCGTGCAACGATCTCGAAGTCATGAAGCAACTCGCGGTTTTGGACCGACCAGTCGCTTTCCGGCCTGATCAAGACGGCGCCGGGATCAGGCAATGCCGCGTGCAGCATCAGTTGGCTGCCTTGTCTGCCTGCCTGAGCGCGTGAACCTTGGCCTTGGCCGCTTCAATGCCGCGAAACAGCGCGGAGGCGTTACCAGCGCCTGCATAAAACAGCAGGAAGTGCGGAATGAGATCGAGCTGTTCCTTTGTAAACTCGTCGTTGAGCAGGGCCCCGGTCATCTGCGTCTCGATCAGGTCCGGGCGGCCGAGCATCGTCGTAAGGCCCAGAACCATCAACCGCTTGTCACGAATGCTCAGTGCCGGATCGGCCCATAGATTGCCGAACTGGTTGTTGACGATTTCCTGATTGAAGCGGTGGTCCTTGAAGGGCTGCATCATTTCTGAATAGCCCGCCCCGTAAACAGCGTCGACGACTTCGCATCCGTTGGCCCATGCTTCGTCATTCTTGCTCATAAGTAATTCTCCGAAAAATAGCCCTTTAGGCAACAGCTTGAGTATCCATGATCTTCCGCATCTCTTCGCCGCTGATGCCGATCTGGTCTGCTATGTCCAGCATGTCCCAGTATTCGCGCCAGAAGACGATCTTGTCGTCATCGTTGACAGTGAATACCCCGACGACGTTGGTGATCACTTCGCGGTCCCCGTCGATGAGGCGCACGCGGTCAACACGTTCGGTGAATACAGTGTCCCCGGCGCTGGCGATGTTGATCAACGCGCAATCGCAGTCCTTGTATATGCGATACTGCCGTTGCGCCTCGCGACAGATGCTATCAGCACCATAAACAACCTCTGCCAAAGGCACGACAGCCTGCCAGCGCGCGTCCGGGGCAAGTGCATTGCGAATCTTGTCGAGATCCAGCGTTGCGGTGTGAAAGAGCGTGAGAAAATTCCTGACTGCTGCTTCCTTGCTGTTCGACATGCCTGCCTCCATCCCCTCGCCGATCTCTTCGGCTGATATTGCGATTTGGTCGGCAGGAGACAGCCTTCACACCTTCCTATTGGCAGGGTCCAACGGCGCTGGCTTGGCCAGAAACGACAGGCATAGAACATCGCGGAACCGCATTTGCATGACGCCGGGGGAGTTGTTTCCAGACGCAGCCTCCCAAACGTCGCACGAAAGCTTCAGAGAGGAGATCAATGATGACACAAGATCCAGCGACAGAAAAAGCAGTAGTGGATCAGAATCGGGTGCCGCGCCCCTACCCGGCCCGCACCGAACTGCTGCCCAGCGGCCGATTCACGCCCGACGCACAATGGTTGGGCACGCTCATGTCGTACAAGTATCCGGGCGTTGTCGCGGAAAAGATGGAGGTCGTCCAACTGTTCGACAGCCACACCACGAAGCTGCGGGTCGCCGTTGACTGGAATGCCGCTGGCATTGCTGCCGGCTTGCCGCGCAATCTGTGCATCAAGTCAAACTGGTCGGGGGGGTTCGAGAATGTCGACATCCATGCTCTCGAGGCGCGATTCTACCACTTCCTTACCGACAAGATGGCCTGCCAGACCGCCAAGTGCTATTACTCCGACTGGGATGATGACGGTTCGGGCCGTGGCGTGGTCGTGCTCGAAGACCTGATCGATCTCGGTGGCAAGTTCGGCCACAGCACGCAACACAGTGGCATCGATGTGATCGCAAGCAACCTGGCTGATCTCGCCAAGCTGCATGGCGGCCTGTGGAACAGCCCGCTGATTACGCCGGAAGCCGCGCCGTGGCTGCCGACCTCGATGGGCGTTCCTGTCGACTACGATCAGGTACGCATCATGTGGCACTGGATCGGCGAAAATCTCAAGGATCCCAACTTCCGCGCCATCGCCCCCAAGCATTATCTCGACGATCCCGAACGGGTATCGCGCGCTTACGACAAACTGACGGAATACGAGCGAGCATTCAAGGCACCCTATTGCGTGATCCTGGGCGATTGCCATCAGGGCAACACCTATATCCTGCCATCGGGCGAACGACTGTGGCTCGATTGGCAGCTTGGCCGTCGCGGTCGGCCGTGGCGCGATCTGACCTATTTTACGGTTGGTTCACTCACCATCGAGGAACGCCGCCATCATCACAAGGACCTCGTCGCGCACTATCGCGATTGCTTGATCAAGGAAGGCGCAACCGATGTGATCGATCTTGAAACGATCTGGAACGAACAGATTCCGCGCTGGGTCATGTATGGCATCCAGGCCTGGGTCGCCAACATGGACTACTGGGGCCAGAACGGCCTGCCAATGAACGAGCGCTTCTTCGCAGCTGGCGAAGACCTCAACACGTGGAAGCTTCTGCTGGGCGAATGATCACGGGAAAGGCGTTGAGGCGGGTGGCCTCAACGCCAGGTGTCATCAGTCTATAGCAAACAGAAGAAGGGCCGCGTTCCATGATGGAACGCGGCCCTTTCATTGCACGGCAAACGCCGCAGCAGAACCTTACTTGTAAGGATCGACCGGCTGGGGAACTTCGATGACTTCGAGATCCTTGAGCATCGTCAGCACGTCCGAGATCGAATAGATGTGGTCGATCTTGTCGCCACGGAAACGCAACCAGGAGAACCACACCACGTTGAGTTCATTGCCGGTGGGCTGGACGCCCATGTACGGTCCGCCGGTATGCTTGCCGTGGTGGTGGCACAGCACGCAGATTTCGTCTTCGCCGCGGCCCCAGGCCTTGAGCGTGCGATAGATGCTGGGCGGGAAGGTCTTGTACAGGCCCTGCGGCGAGGTCTTCCACACGTGATACGTACCCAGATCGGGACGGTTCGGGTTGTCGTACGTCATCGTGTCGGTGTTGAAGTATTGGTCCATGCCGTCCCAGTCACCACGGTTGATGACTTCGTGCAGGTTCATCCAATGTTCGACCATGAACTTCTGGCGTGGGGTGAGGCCTGCGGTGATTTCGTCACGCTTTTCCTGCGACAGGACGAAATCGGCTTCGGTAAAGGGGGCAAGGCCCATGTCAGTCTCCTAAGGTAATCCGCGTAACGCGGGGTGTTCGGGCATGGCCGGAACAACATCCCGGCGGGCGACGATTTCTTTGGCGAGCACGCCGCACACTTCAACCTACCTTTGGAGAGGCGGTTATACGTCGGCCTTCATGCCAACATCAAAATAAGAGAAAAATGCAAGATCCCGGGAGAGCGGCATGGCCATCAGTGTTCAGGAAATGTCCGACCGGTTTGAGATCCAGGATCTGCTCGTCGGCTATTGCTATGCGGTCGACACCCGCGATTTTGACAAGCTGGACGATTTCTTCACTGCCGACGCCTTCATCGACTATTCCGAAATGGCGCTTTTCAAGGGTAACCTGGCCGAGACCAAGGCCTTCCTTGCCGCCAGCTTCAAGCAGGTTCTCGCCGCACAGCATGTTGTCTCGACCACGCGTTATGAATTTGCGGCAGATGGTCAGAGCGCGAGGACCAAGACGGTCTGCTACAACCCGATGACCGTCACCAACGGCGCGGAAACCAACACCATGATCTGCGGACTTTGGTACATCCACGATCTGGTCCGCACCCCCGATGGCTGGCGCATCGCTCGGCTCTATGAAGAAAAGAGCTACCTCATCGGCGTGCCCGTATGGCTGAAAGGCCAGATGGGCTGATCCCAGAGGGGTTCGGATAGGTGTGATGAACCATCCTACTTGACGCTCGTCAATCGTTGCTGTCCGCCAATCCTCGCAATTTCCCGTGCCTGCACGAGGCACATCTGGCCAGACCGGAAAACCGATGCAGCGCTTCCTCAACACTCTGTTCCTCCTCATCATGTTGGCAGCAGGTGCCGGATTGACCGTTCTGGGCGGGCAATTGGCCAACCTTGGCGGCTCGCCGTGGTATCTGGTCAGCGGGCTGGTCATGCTGGTCACGGCGGCGCTCGGCTTCAGGCGCAAGGTTTTGTCGATCCACCTGTTCTGGGGGTTCCTCGCCGCCAATCTGGCTTGGGCACTGTGGGAAGTGGGCATAGACGGATGGGCACTGGCTCCGCGTCTTGCCATGCCGCTCTGTCTTGGGCTTTGGATGCTGTCGCGCGCCTATCGCGCGCATGTCGGCATCACTGCGCCCCTGCCTGCCGGGCGCTTATTATGGCGCGGGCTTGGCCTGAGCGTCGTCGTCTCGATCGCTGCATTGTTCTGGATCAACACGCCGCCGTCGGCGACGAGCGATGCCTATGGCCCCGCCCCTGCCTCGGCGCAGGACGGTGAATGGACGTCATACGGCAACGATCGTGGTGGCTCGCGCTACTCTAAACTTGCCCAGATCACGCCAGCCAACGTCGGCAATCTCGAAAAGGTATGGAGCTTCCATATTGGCCCTGCGCCAGCTGGCAGCAAATCCTCGTTTCAGGCGAACCCGATCAAGGTCGGTGACAAGGTCTATATCTGCACCGGAGCCAACGACGTCATTGCGCTCGATGCGGAAACGGGCAAGCAGGTGTGGCGCCATCGTTCCCGCGCCGACAACCACGGCGTCTATGGCCTCACCTGTCGCGGCGTGACCTTTTATCGGGTGCCCGGGGCCTCGGGCCATTGCGCGCAGCGAATCTACACAGCAACCGTTGATGCGCGCCTTCTGGCGATGGATGCAAGCGATGGTCGCAGTTGCGAAGGCTTCGGAAAAGATGGCGTCATAAGCCTGCTTGAAGGCATGACCCCGGTGGAGAAAGGCTACTATTTCGTCACCTCGCCGCCCTCGCTCGCCCGTGGCAAGCTGGTGCTTGGCGGCTGGGTAACCGACGGGCAGCACACAGGAGAGCCTTCAGGCGTGATCCGTGCGTTCGATGCGGTCACCGGCAAGTTCGCTTGGGCGTTCGACGCAGGCAAGCCCGATTTCCACGATATGCCCCCGGCCGGACAAAGCTTTACGCGCGGGACGCCCAACAGTTGGGCGCCGATGAGTTCTGACGACACTCTTGGCCTCGTCTATGTCCCTACCGGCAATGCCACGCCCGATTATTTTGGCGGTCACCGCACCGCCAATGACGACAGGTTCTCAAGTTCGGTCGTGGCTCTCGATGCGGAAACCGGTACCGTTCGCTGGTCTTTCCAGACCACGCACCACGATTTGTGGGACTATGACGTGGCATCACAGCCAACGCTGGCTGATCTGCCCGGCGGCATCAAGGGCCTTTTGCAGCCTACCAAGCGCGGCGAAATCTTCTTCCTCGATCGCGCGACTGGCAAACCCATCCTCCCGGTCGTCGAAAAGCCAGTGCCGAATGATGGCGTACCGGGTGAACGGATATCGCCCACGCAGCCGTACTCGGTCGGCATACCGTCCTTCGGCGGACCGCGTCCCACAGAAAAGGCGATGTGGGGCCTCACGCCGATAGATCAGGCGATGTGCCGCGTGCGCTTCCGCCAGGCCCGCTTCGCAGGCGACATGACGCCGCTTTCCACGACCAAACCAACGCTGACCTGGCCGGGCTATCTTGGGGGCGTCGACTGGGGCGGTATCTCCGTCGATCCGGTACGCCAGTTGATGATCGTCAACAACAACCAGGTCGCCAACTACAACCGCCTGATCCCACGTGCGGAAGCCGACAAGCAGGGTGTCAAGCCCATGACCGCAGCCCATATGTCAGACGTCGGGGGGCCGGTTGCGCAGAAAGGCGTGCCCTATGCCGCGCACATCACGCCATTCCTCTCGCCGCTGGCGATTCCCTGCCAGCAACCGCCTTATGGCCGCATCAACGCGGTCGATCTGCGCACCGGAAAGATGGTGTGGACTCGCCTTTTCGGCACCTCGCGCGATAGTGGCCCGCTGGCTCTGCCCACTTTCCTGCCGATTCCGATGGGCGTGCCCAACATCGGCGGATCGGTCACGACAGGCAGCGGCCTCGTGTTCATCGGCGCGACGCAGGAACATGCTTTCCGAGCCTATGACGTTGCCACGGGCCGCGAACTGTGGCGTGCACGCCTGCCCGCAGGCGGCAACGCCTCCCCTTCGACCTACTGGTCGCCTAAGAGCGGGCGGCAATTCGTGGTGATCGCGGCAGGGGGCCATGCGGCCATGCTTTCTGGCGCCAGCGACGAGATCGTGGCCTATGCCCTGCCACGCAAGTATTGAACAAACGCGATGTTGGGATGTTTTCCCGCGGAAAAATTCCAACACGGCTTCAGCCAAATGCCAGTTCAAGCCCCGGCACGTCCCAGTCGATGATTGCAACGCGGCCCGTGCTGCCCATTGTAACATAGGCCTTGCGGCGATCTGCACCGCCAAAGGCAATGTTGGTCGTCAGGAAATCGGGAACGTCGATCACATCCGGTGCGCCACCTTCGGGCAAAAACACGAGGATTGCCCCCTGCCCCGGCGAGGCGCAGCATATGCGTCCAGCGCTATCGACCGCCAGACTGTCGAGATACATTCCCGGCCCCGCCCGCCCCACAATCGAACTGCCATTGGGCATGTGTGATTGCGATGCGTCGATAACCCCCGGGCCGGCCAGTGTGAAACTAAGCAGATGCCCTTCATGCGTCAGAGCGACATAGAGCGTCTTGCCATCCGGTGAGAGGCCGATGCCATTAGGGCTGTCGAGTGAGGACACCACTTCGCGCACATCAGAACCATCTGCCTTGGCGTAATAGATCGCGCCACGCATCCGGGTGCGGCCCCGGTCGCGCCCGAAATCGGTAAACCAGAACCCACCTGCATTATCGAATACAATATCGTTCGGCCCCCAGAACGGCGTCTTGTCGCTATGGGCATAGAGCGTCTCGAACGCCCCGGTCTTCAGATCGACGACCTGAATATGCCCGGGCGGCGTACCCAGCGGCGTTTCGAGCGGCAGAATCCCGCCATCGGGCAGAATCGTGTGTGCAACACCCCCATTGTTGCAAACGTAGCATCGCCCGTCCGGACCGATTGCGGCGCCGTTCGGCCCACCACCAAGCTCCGCCACGACACTTCTTGACCCATCCGGCGCTATGCGCGTCAGCCTGCCGCCCACCACTTCAACCACGATCACGCTGCCATCGGGCAGCGCAACAGGGCCTTCGGGCAACAACAGTCCGTCCGTCAGATAGCCGCTTATCGCCTTGCTCATGGCAATCTCCGCTTTACCTTTCCCGAAGGCTATCTGTGCCCGAACTGCTGACACCCCGCCGCACGGCAGGTGAGCGAGCGGCCATTGCCCGGCTTCGTCCTCCCAAATGCCTGCCGCCAAACCCAACGCGTTACGAGGACACCATGACCCAAGCTCTTTCGAAGCTGAATTTCCGCGACCTCGGCGGCTTGCGAACAGCCGACGGCGGGATCGTGCGCCCCGGGATCATTTACCGCTCGGAAGGTCCAGCAAGTTTTGGACCGGTTCATCACGAGGAACTCGCTGCGCTGAACATCAAGCTGGTCTGCGACTTGCGCTCGGAAGGTGAGCGCGAAAAGGACCCCAACGGCTGGGCCGCGTCCGCGCGCCTGCTCAATCTCGATGTGACTGCCGACTTGCGTGTGAAGACCAACAATGGCTGGGAAGCGCTGCGCGAAGACCAGTCATCCGAAACGATCCGATCCGCACTGGTCGGCAACTATGCGGCGATCCCCGCCGCCCTGCGCCCGCATCTGAAGCATCTGGTGGAATCGATCGTCAACGGCGAAACGCCGATGCTGGTCCACTGCACCGCAGGCAAGGACCGGACAGGCGTGATGGTTGCGCTGCTGCTGAGCGCGATCGGCGTACCCGATGACGTCGTGATCGCCGATTACGAACGTTCGGACGTGTTTGCCAAGAACATGCGCCTGCGCGGCGGGATCGAGGAACAGTTCATGGAAGCGTTCGGCTTCATCCCCACCCAGGATCTGATCGATGCGATGATCGGCGTCGATGTTGCCTTTCTCGAAGCCGCATTCGAGATGATCAAATCCGAATATGGTGATCTGGACAGCTACTTCGCCGCGGCTGGAGTCGACACCACCTTGCTGGCCAGGTTCCGTGAAACGATGGTCAGTGACGGTTGAACGCGTTGGCGGGGCAGCACGCGATCGGCGCTGCCCCAACCGTTTCACGACCAGCGCCGCACGGCATTTTCAATCGTGAGCGTTTCAGGATCGGCCGTATTGCCCGGCGTTGCGGAAAAGCGCGGTGCGGGCGCAGGCTGGCTGATGCCTCCGTGCGCCACAAAGGTTCCGCGCGCTGCGTTGTGCGGATGGAGCGGGGCTTCCGCCATGGACAGCACCGGGGTGACGCAAGCATCGGTCTGTCCGAACAGCGTGGCCCATTCATCGCGGGGGCGCGAGGCAAAACAGGCGGTGAAGTCGGCTTCCATGCGCGGCCAGTCGGCGCGGTCGTTCTGCCTGTAACCGCGATCTTCCAACCCCAAGCCTTTGATCATCTGCGCGAAGAACTGCGGTTCAAGGCAACCTACCGCCACGTCCCTGCCATCCGCGCAGCGGTAGCAGCGATAGAACGGCGCACCCCCATCGAGCAGGTTTGACGCCGGAGCGTCCTTCCACAGCCCCTTGGGTTCCCACGCGTAGAACAGACTCATCAGCGAGGGCACGCCGTCAGTGATACAGGCATCGACCACCTGCCCCTTGCCCGTCAGCTTTGCGGAGAGAATCGCCGCGAGCAGCCCGGCGATCAGGAACATCGCCCCACCACCATAATCGCCGACAAGATTGAGAGGTACTGGCGGCGGATTTTCGCCATCGCCCATTGCATGAAGCGCGCCAGTGATCGACAGGTAGTTTATATCGTGTCCGGCGCGCAGCGCCAGCGGGCCATCCTGCCCCCAGCCGGTCATGCGCCCGAACACCAGTGCAGGATTGCGCGCCAGGCAGGCCTCAGGCCCAAGCCCGAGCCGTTCCATCACGCCGGGGCGATAGCCCTCGATCAGGGCATCTGCCTTCTCGATCAAACGCAACAGCTGTTCGCGGTCACCATCATCCTTGAGATTGAGGTAGGTGACGGCGCGGCTGCGGTGCAGAATATCTCCGCCGACATCATCCCATGCGCCTGCCCCCGCGCTCGGCGGGCGGGCGACGCGAACGATCTCGGCGCCCATGTCCGCCAGCAGCATGGCGGCCAACGGCACCGGCCCGATCGCGTCGATTTCGACGATGCGAATGCCGACAAGCGGCCCAGTCGCTGAGGTCATCAGATATTTGTCCGGTCCGCACCCTTGAGATCGAGAATCTCGCGCGCCTCATCCGGCGTGGCCACCTCAAGGCCCATGCCTTCGACGATCCGGCGCGCAATGGTGACTTGCTCGGCATTGGTTTGCGCCAGCCGACCTTTGCCCGCCCACAGCGAATCTTCAAGGCCAACGCGAACGTTGCCGCCCATCGAGGCGGCCATGGCGACAATGCTCATCTGACGAGCGCCCGCTCCCAGTACCGACCATTCATACTGATCACCGAACAGACGATCAGCCGTGCGCTTCATGTGCATCACGTCGTCCGGGTGGCTGCCGATGCCGCCCAGAATGCCGAAGCAGGTCTGAATGAACAACGGGGCCTTAACCAACCCGCGATCAAGGAAGTACTTCAGGTTGTAGAGGTGGCTGGTGTCGTAGCATTCGAACTCGAACCGAGTGCCAAGCGGGGTTAGTATCCCCAGCAGCCGTTCGATGTCGGCATAGGTGTTCTTGAACACCAGATCGCGTGAGGCCTCAAGCGCGACCTGCTCCCATTCGTGCTTGAACGTCTTGAACCGGTCAAGCATCGGAAACAGCCCGAAGCCCATCGTACCCATGTTGAGCGAGGCGACTTCCGGCGCGAACTTCGTGGCCGGGCGGATACGTTCATCCACCGTCATCGAAGGATGGCCTCCGGTTGTCAGGTTCAACACCGCATCCGAGCGCTGCTTGATCGCCTTGAGGAAAGGTTCGAACAGATCCGGGTTCTGGTCAGGACGCCCATCGACCGGATTGCGAGCGTGAAGGTGGATGATCGCCGCGCCCGCTTCGGCCGCACCGACGGCCGATTCCGCGATTTCGTCGGCAGTAATGGGCAAGAACTCGGACATTGAGGGCGTGTGGATTGCGCCGGTTATGGCGCAACTGATGATGACTTTGCCTTTTGCCATGATGTCCTCGTTCAAGAATGCCAGAGGCGCAGATGAACCACGCCCTCGCGGCCCGACAAACGCGGTCAACGCGTCTTGTGCGCCTATCTTACGTCAGGATACCGAACTGGCGCGCGCGCAGCACGGCCTGCGGACGGCGACGCACGCCGAGCTTGTCGTAGATCTGCTGCATGTACCATTTGACGGTGCCCTCGGTCAGGCCGAGCCGTTCGCCGATCTCGCGGTTGCGCAGGCCGCCGCTGACCATCACCAGAATGTCAATTTCGCGGCTGGCGAGACGTCCGGTAAGGCCGAAGGCCTTTTCGTCTTCGTCCATTTCCATCTGCGGCCCATTGTCGACGAGCGATACCAGCATGGTTGCGAACTTGTCGGCGCGGGTATCGAGCGTCGGGCCATTTGCGTAAGCCTCGCTCAAAAGCGCGGAGATGACCTCGCCCTCATCAAGGAACACGCGCGTCCAGCCCGCAGGCTCGGCCAGTTCCACAGCGGAGCGCACGGCGCGGCGGGCCTTTGAACGGTTGCCCTGCAGCACAAAAATCTCGGCCAGCAGCAATTCGAAGGCGACGGCCGACCGAATATCGCCACTGCGCCGGACAAACTCCAGCCAGCGTGTTGCAACCTTGTATGCCCGAACCAGCCGGTGACGGTGCATTTCGATCCGGATCCATGCAATCGCCAGACTTTCACGGCGACGTGATGGATTGAGCGTTGGCACAGGTTCTTCGTCGATCTGCTTGTTGACTGCCCGCAGCGCTTCTTCCGCCTCGTCGATCCGCCCGGATTTGACGAGGATGCGAACCTGCTCGGCGGCAAGGTGCGCGCGCAATCGGTCAAGCCCGCATTCGATCGCAACAAGATGCGCCTCCTCCAGACCCGAAAGCGCTGATACGCTGTCCCCCTTGGCAAAAGCCAGACGGGCGCGGACGAGATAGCCCGACGTGAGCTGGTCGACGAGGCCCCAATGACGGATTCCGGGCAGATACCGTTGAATTAGCTGCTCAGCGCGATCCAGCTCGCCGATTTCGTAGAGCAATTCGGCAAACGGCAAAGCGGGCAGAGCGGCAAGCCCCGGGATTTCTTCCTCGCGTGCTTCGGCCGACGCGAGCGCTTCTTCACTGAAGCGGCGCGATATTGCGGTCTTGCCCTGGGTCATCAAGGTCGGCACGATCGAGCACTTGAGCGCAATCGAGGCAAATTCCGATCCAGGCCGATCAAGCGCCCGACGGACTTCAGCCTCCAGTTTGAGCGCATCGTGAAAATGATAGAATTCGCGGCGGGCCGCAATCACCTGTGCCAGTAATGTGCAGCTAAGGTAAGGATCATCGTCCCCGATCTCGGCGATCAGCAGTTCGGCGTCGCGCTCGACCCGCACCATATCGTCCTGCGCTGCTGCAAGCATGATCTGGCGGTGACGAATATGATGGTCGAGAATCGTCGATGCATGGCTATCAAGTTTTCCATCGGCGACAAGCGTTTGGCGCAATGCAGACGCCATATCGATCAGCCGGCCGGCTGATGTGTATGAGAGCCTGCGGATTCGCCGCCATGCCATGGCAAGGATCAGCATCGGTCTCTTCGAGCTGACAGCGTGGGGCAGCTCCGAAGCGATCTGGTCGAGCCGGTTCAGGTGCCCTCGTGTGGTCAGATCATTTGCCAGCAGGTCGAGTTGATCTGCCAGAAACTCCTTGTCCCCGCTGGCTGAAGCGTGCTCCAGCGCTTTCAGCAGCTCGCCCTGCGTCGCATAGAAACGGCTGGCCCGGCGATGGAGCTCGGATGCTCGGGCAAATGCCCGCTCGTAAAGACGGCCCAGCGCCATCGCCCGGAACAGGGGATGGTAAGCATAACAACTGCGCTCCTCATCGATCGCATCGATGAAGAGACCTGCGCGGAAGGCGTCGTCCAGCATTGCGCGAGCATCGTCGTCACCCGTTACCGCAGCGCATGAAGGACCAGTCAACTCATCGAGAATGCACGTGTTGATAAGAAAGTCGCGCACTTCAGGGGTCTGCAGGTTGAGCACTTCTTCGGAGAAATAACTGGTAAATTCTCGCCGCAGGTAATCCGACAACGGCAGCCAGACCTTGCCGCGCGCCTGCTCCCGCCTGTACAACTCACCTCCGATGACAAGGCCGGCAGCCCAGCCATGCGCATCGCGAATGATTTGTTGCATGACGGAAGTATCAACCGGGACACCCGCAGTGCGCGTGACGAGTTCCGCGGCCTCATCTTCATCGAACGCGAGTTCCGGTGCGCCGACTTCAACAAGAAAACCAAGCGAACGCGCACGCGCGACAGGCACCGGCAAAGCCCCGCGCGAGATGAGTATGATCGTCATCGCATCCCGCACGCTCGATATGGCCTGACTGACGAAGTCCAGCACGGCTGACGGCAGCAACTGCGCATCGTCAATGACCAGTACAGGTGGCTTTTCATGGTGCTGCGCAAGTGCCGAAAGCCATTGCTCTTCGGCGCTATCGCGATCGAGATGGTCCCATTCAAGACCTGCCGCCATGCCTGCAGCCTGAAGTGCGCCAAAGAACGAAGGAAAGTCGCGGATGCCTGCCCTGACCGACAGCCACATGGCGGGGCGACCCTGCTGCTTCATCTGTTCGAGGCAATAAAGCGCGCCGGTTGTCTTGCCACTTCCCGCAGGCGCGCAGAACGTAACCAATCGCGCACGACAGATCGCATCAACCAGTTTCAGCAGACCCTTGCGGGGAACGATGACTGATGTCTTGCGGGGCGGTATGATTGTTGTGGGGACGAGACCCATGATGTTGCTCTCTCTCCAAGGAAGCGACTCTGTCGGTCGTTTTCGCAGGTCTTGTCCCACACTCTCCTTTGCCATGCAAGTCTGTAATCCTATCCGTAGATAGGGTCTCTTCTAGGGTGAGGCTTGGGCAATCTTCGACACGGCAACAGGAATGGCCCCCATCCGGGGCTGCCCGAAAAAGGGGTCGAACGCCGCATTGGCATCCATCAGCCGCGAGGTGCAACCTCCCTGCCCCAAGGGATCATCTGCCTCGTCCGGATTGGTGCCGAAGCAATGCGACATCGAGACAGTGCCGGGCCGCAAGCGCGCGTCAGCCTCGACGACGCCCTGGATTTCGCCATGCGCCGAACGAATGCTGACGATGTCACCGGCTGCAAGTCCTTGAACAGAAAGGTCGGCAGGACTCATGAAGGCCGGATTATAATTTCGCTTGGCAGTAAGCTTGGGGTTGTTGCGCCCGATCGAATTCATCATCTCGTTTGCACGGCGCGGTATAACCAGCAGCGGGAATTCCTCGCTGGGAGCAGTGGTATCACCCCGATTTGTCAGAACCACCGCAAGTTCGGCCATCATCGTCGGGTCAGCCAGTTCGAGCTTGGCAACACAGCCTTCCGCACGGGGCAGAACCGTCAGATCCAGCTCGGCAAAGACCTTGCCGTGGGTATGCTGCCTGACTTCGGCCAGAGGCACGCGCGAGCCCGCGCACATTGCCTCGAACATCTCCTCGGTGGTCGGCCGCCTATCCAGTGGCAGGACAAAGGGGAGGGGCGGCTTGTCCCCGTGCTGCCCGGTGCCGGCTGCATTGCCGAAATAGGTAATCTGTTTGCCAAGCCGCCTGGCCAGTTCGTAGAAGAACTCCCAGCTTTCGATCATGTCCGACCCCGCAGGTGGTTCGACCACTGCCGGTGCGTACTGGGCATAGGGAGTCTCGTAGCCTCCGGTCCAGATGCCATAGTACTTCATCGATTCCGAAAACTGCGAACAGGCTGGCGTCTCAAGCGCCATCCTGTCGGGAATGACGTAGTCGGCCATACGAGCGGTATTCGACATTTCTACGTCGATGGATACCAGCAGGTCGAGCGATGCCAGCGCCCGCCCGGTCCGGGTCTGATCCGGCAGGGAAACCGCCGGGTTGCTGCCTGAGCAGATGAGTGCGCGCACCTGCCCTGGGCCGGGCGTGAGGATCTCGTCGGGCAGCGTTCCCGTTGGCGCGCCGACAACGGTCTGCGGAAGAGCGTTGATCCGGCTCGTCCTGCTGTAATCCAAGGGCTGGTAAGGTGCGTGCGGCTGGGCACGGATGGCAACGTCGGGAAGGAGGACATGCGGCTGTGCATGAGCCTCACCTGCGCGGACCCACCGCCCGCAGACGGTGTTGAGGCACAACGCAAGATATTCGCACAACGTGCCATGAAGCGGGAAATGCGCGCCGGTGGCCGTAACGACGCAGCCGCTTTCCGCCTGCGCAAAAGTGCGGGCAGCCAGCACCACGTCCTCAGCGCGAATTCCGGCAACCGATGCAACATGGTCCGGCGTGAAAGGTGCAACAGCGGCCTTCAGTGCCTCGATGCCGGCTGCATTTTCGCTTACGAACTCTGCATCGTAGAGGTTCTCCGTCAGGATGACACGGAGGATGCCAGCCAGAATGCTGACATCCTGTCCCGGCTGCGGCGCGATGTGCAGGAAAGCGTGGGCAGTGGATTCGGTTGCACGCGGATCGATCACGATCAGCTTCATGCCGTCCTTCACCGCCTGCTTGATCGTCTGGCCCGGGTTGACCATCAGCCCTTGCTTGGAAATGACCGGATTGGTCCCGACCATGATCCAGGTCTTGGCAGTGCTGAATGGTTGCGGTCCCGGAATCCACCGTCCGTGCAGCGCCTGGGCGATAACCTTTCCAGCCTGGTCAATCGTCTGGACCGAAAAGAACCGATCGGGGAAGGTTCCCATCGCCATGACGAACATGGCGCCGATTACCGGATTGATCGGATTGGTCAGGTTGCCGTTGCCTGGATAGACCGCAATTGCTTCGGATCCATGCTCGGCGACAATAGCCTCGATACGCGTGGCGATCTCTTCGACCGCCTGTGCCATCGGGATTTCGACATAGCTGCCGTCCGACATGCGCTTTCGGGGACGCAGGACGCGCGTGGGCGAATAGTGCGCATCGGGCATTGCCCGCCCTTTCGGGCAAGTATATCCACCGTAGATAGGTGCCTGACGGTCGCCGACAACCTTGGTCGCACGGCCATCCACGACCGTCACCTCAATTGGGCAGCCTGCCCAACACACCTTGCAGATTCCGTAACGAATTTCGCTGCGTTGGGCTGTCGTTTCGATCATGGCTTGTCCTCTACCCTTGCCGACCTTGCTGGCCGAAGGGTACCCGGCAGCTGCCGCTACCGGGGTGGAACCCATGTGAAACTTCGAACGTTCAGTCAGAACCTGTCGTTGGTAAGGTTGCCTGCCGTTACATCGACCAGCCGCCGCCAGCTACGATCACCTGGCCGGAAATATAGTCTGCATGCGGCAAGCACAGCATGAATACCGCGCCGGCCGCCTCTTCAGGCGTGCCTGCCCGACCGAGCGGAATGCCCTTTTCCATGGCAGCCAGGATCTCGTCACTAACCCCGGCCTTGATCTCGCGATCCTTCACCATGATGGTAGACGAGCCTGCCTCACCAGTGGTCATCCGCGTCGTAATCGCGCCGAACGCCACCGCGTTCACACAGACGTTGTAGCGGCCCCATTCCTTGCACAGCGTTTTGGTCAGGCCGACGATGCCCGCCTTGCCTGCCGCATAGCCGCTTTGCCCCACGTTTCCGCCAAGGCCGACGACAGAGGAGATGTTGATCACCGTGCGCCGGGTAGCGCGCCCGTTGGCGGCGATCTCAGCCTTGGCTGCATTGGCGATAACCGGTTGTGCCGCCCTCAGAATGCGGAACGGTGCGGTCAGGTGCACGTCGATCATCGCCATCCACTGTTCGTCACCGGTCTTCTGAATCACAGAATCCCACGCATAACCGGCGTTGTTGATCACGATGTCGATCGTGCCGAAGGCATCGACAGCCGCACCGACAAAGCGCTCAGCGAAATCAGGCGCGGTCACATCGCCGCAGCACACAATGGCGCGGGCACCAAGCGCCTCAATCTCGGCCGCCGTTTCAAGGGCGAAAGCTTCATCGAGGTCGTTGACCACGACATTAGCGCCCGCACCGGCCAACTGCAGCGCGATCGCCTTGCCTATGCCGCGCCCAGAACCCGAAACCAGTGCAACCTTGCCTGCAAGCGCCTTCACGAACTTTCTCCTTCAAGCCGGCCGACAAAGCGGTCCACGCTTGCCGTCCCCCCATCAATAACAACCACATTGCGCTCCTGCGCGATGGCCCTGAACACTATTTCGTTCCCATCCCGCCAGCTTTCCGTGCGCACTGTGTCACCCGGGAATACCGGGGCCGTGAAGCGTGCGGCGATCGAGGACAGGATCGTCGGATCCCCACCGCAATGCAGGTGGGCTAAAGCGCGGCACGCCAGCCCCAGCGTGGACAGCCCGTGCAGGATCGGCCTGTCGAATCCGCCTTGCTTGGCGGTATCGGCATGTACGTGCAGCGGATTGCGATCACCCGACAGCCGGTAAATCAGCGCCTGCTGTCGACTTGTCGGCAAGGCCAGGCTGAACGGCGCAGGGCCATTCGGCATGGTGACAGGCGGGGGACCAGACAAATTGCGCTCTCCGCCAAAACCGCCCGCCTCACGCAGCACCCACAGTTCAGACAGTTCCGCAACAGTATTGCCCCCGAGATCCTTCAGGGTGCGATAAGCGCGGAAGAGCGCTGACTTGCCAGGGCCCTTGTCGGCGATCTCGCCAATACGGGTCGATCCGATGAGTTCATCCTGCGGATCGAGCGGGCGATGGAGCACGAGCGACTGCTCGCCGTGCAGGATACGCGGCCAATCAAGGCCCACCGCCGGGTCCATCAACCAGAACCCCGGCGTGCCGAGCACCAGGGCCATTGTCGGCAGGACTTTCAGGTTGCGTTCGAACACCATGTCGAGTTCGTCGATATCGGGCGAAAGTCCTGCACCGGTCCCCAGCGCGTAGAGGATCGCGTCACGCGGATCGTAAAGATCATGCGCTTGGGGGACCGCATAGCCCAGCAAGCGTTCGACATCCAGAATCGGCATCAGAGGTTCAGAGCGCGGCTCAGCGCGGCGCGCTTTTCGGCCAAGGCGCGCTTCGAAACGGAGGCGTCGGCGGCGATTGCATAACCGTGCGGACAACCGGGGTAGACGTGCAATTCAGTCGCGACCCCGGCAGCAATCAAGCGCATTGCGTAATCCACATTTTCATCCAGAAACAGGTCGAGCGCGCCCGTGGCGATCAGCGCAGGCGGCAGGCCTTCCAACGTGGTTTCACGCGCTGCGGCGGCGTAGGGCGAGACACCGGGGTTGCCGGGTTCGGCGTTCAGCAGGCAGCTCCAGCCAAAGTGATTGTCTGACGGGCCAAAGATGAATTCGCCGGTGACAGGATTGCGTGGACGCACACAGGTGCGGTCGTCGATCATCGGCGCATCAAGGAGCTGGAATGTGAGTGCAAATTCGCCCCGGTCGCGCGCCAGAAGCGCCAGCGATGCTGCCAGTCCGCCCCCGGCGCTTTCGCCCATCACCGCGATCCTCGCCGGATCAATGCCGAGCGTGGCGGCGTTGTGGTGAAGGTAACCGAGCGCGGTGTAACAATCCTCTATGCCAGCGGGGAACGGATACTCTGGTGCAAGGCGGTAGTCGACCGAAAGGATCACGATGCCTAGCTGGTGCGCGGTGTCCATCAATTCGGGCACGTTCATATCGGGCATGCCGATAATATAGGCGCCGCCGTGAATATGCAGGAGCGCAGGAACCACGCCGGTCAGGCCCGTTGGTTGTAGCACGATCGCGCGCACCTCATGGCCTTCGGGCGAGGGAATGTAGATTTCTCGCCTTTCTACCGGGAGGTCGGGGACCGGTGCCCCCTTCATCAGCGGCTCCAGGGCCGCACGCATCGCGGGCAGCGTCTCAAGCGTGGCATGCAACGAGGGGAACGCCTCCAACACGGGCAGCACTTCAGGGTCGACCAGACGGCGCGTACTCATCGTGTTCAAAACATCTTGCGTTCGTCGAGACCCAAGCCGCGACCGATGATCTCGCGCATGATTTCCGACGTACCAGCGAAGATCCGGCTGATGCGCGCATCTGTGTACATGCGGCTGATCCGGTATTCTTCCATATACCCGGCACCGCCGTGAAGCTGGACGCATTCATCCATGACGCGGCCTTCCAGTTCCGAGGAGAGAAGCTTTGCTCCCGAGGCATCTTCCGCAGTCAATTCGCCTGCGTTGAGCAGCAGGACAAGTTGGTCGATGTAGGTCTGCGCGGCATCGAGTTCGGTGCGCATCGAGGCCATCTTGAAGCGAGTGTTCTGGAACGCGCCGATGGGCTTGCCGAACGCCTTTCGCTCCTTCACGTAATCGAGCGTGATGTCGAACGCGGTCTGCGCTGTCGCCATGAAGCCGATTGCAGCGACAAGGCGCTCCTGCGCGAGGAAGCGGGCGAGATAGCGGAAGCCCTGCCCCGGATCGCCCAGCATGTTGGCCTTGGGCACTTTTACGTCGTTGAAGAACAGTTCTGCTGTATCCTGCGCATGCAGGCCCATCTTAGCCAGCTTGCGACCGCGTTCAAAGCCTTCCATCCCGCGTTCTACCACCAGCAGGCTGAGGCCGTGGCGGCTTTCGGGATCGGTGCGCGCAGCAACCACGACCAGATCGGACAGGATGCCATTCGAGATGTAGGTCTTGGCGCCATTCAGCAGCCAGTGATCGCCCTTGTCCTCGGCGCGGGTCTTCATGCCGGCAAGGTCCGAACCCGTCCCAGGTTCGGTCATCGCCACGGCGAGAATCTTCTCGCCCGAGACGATGCCGGGCATCCAGCGGTCCTTCTGCTCGTCAGTGCCCAACTTGTCGAAATAAGGCGCGACCAGATCGTTGTGGAGATTGATGTAGAAACCAATGTCGCCATGGCGCATGTTTTCTTCGATGATGATCTGTTCGAAGCGGAAATCGTCGATCCCCGCCCCACCGTATTTCTCGTCCGCCCAGGTGCACAGCAGGCCCTGCTCGCCCGCCTTGCGGTAGAGCTCGCGCGGGACCATGCCTTCCTTACGCCATTTTTCGGCATGAGGGCCGACTTCGGCCTGCATAAACTTAATCACACTGTCGCGGAACTGCTCGTGTTCCGATTCGAAGATCAAGCGCTTCATGCTGAGGTCAACTCCTTGGCGACGGCCTGTCCCGGTGCAGGATAGAAACCTTCACCCTTTGCTGCCTTGGCGCGCAACCATGCCGAAGGGGCAAATCGCTGGCCATAAAGCTTGGCCAGACGGTCAGATTCCTCAACGAAGGTGGCGATGCCGACGGTGTCGATATAGCTGAGCGTGCCGCCAGTCCATGCCGGGAAGCCCCAGCCATAGATCGCGCCAAGATCGGCGTCCTCTGGCGTTTCCAGTACACCTTCCTCGAAAGTTTGCGCGGTCTCATTGGCCTGGGAATAGAGAAAGCGCTTCTTCAGTTCTTCCTGATCGGGCTGGGCTTCCGACACGGGAAATTCTTGCGCCAGGCCAGCCCACAGACGCTTGCCACCGGCCGCCGGGTATTCGTAGAATCCGCCGCCTGCCTTACGGCTGCCGCGGCCCAGTTCGATCATTCGACCAAGTACCTTCATGCCCCGTTCGATGGTGTACTTGTTTTCCTCTTCGGTGGAATCGCGTGCGGCTTCGGCCACGATCTTGACCGGCAGTTCCATCGTCACTTCGTCAAGCAGTGCAAGCGGGCCGATCGGGAAGCCTGCAGCCTTGGCGGCATTTTCGATGCGGGCAGGCTCAACGCCATCTTCCAGCATCGCCACGCCTTCGAAGATGAACATGCGGAACACACGGCTGGTGTAGAACCCGCGGGAATCGTTGACCACGATCGGCGTCTTGCGCAGCTGGGCGATGAAATCGAGCGACTTTGCGAGCGTTTCGGGCGAAGTCTGCTTGCCCATGATCACTTCGACCAGCCCCATGCGGTCAACCGGCGAGAAGAAGTGAATGCCGATGAATTGGTCGGGCCGCTGCGATGCCTTGGCCAGATCAGAGATTGGCAGCGAAGAAGTGTTGGTAGCAAACACTGCGGTAGACGGGATCACCGCTTCGGCTTTGCGCGTGGTGTCGGCCTTGATTGCAGTGTCCTCGAACACCGCCTCGACAATCATGTCGCAGCCTTCGAGCAGCGCGTAGTCATCGGTCGGTGTGATCCGCGCGAGCACGGCGTCAGCCTTGTCCTGGGACAGCTTGCCCTTCTCGATCAGCTTGGCCTGCGCCTTGGCAGTATAGGCCTTGCCCTTTTCTGCAGAGGGGACGTCACGGTCGAGCAAGACGACCTCGATCCCGGCATTGGCCGCAACAAACGCAATGCCCGCACCCATCATTCCAGCGCCAAGCACGCCAAGCTTCTTTACTTCCGACTTCGGCACGCCTGCCGGACGGCGGGCGCCCTTTTCAGCGGCCAGCTTGGAGATGAACGTTGTGCGGATGATGTTGCGCGCCACTGGATCGGTCAGCAACTTGGCGAAATACTTGCCTTCAACTGCCAGCGCCTTATCGAACGGTAGTTGCTGGCCTTCGAACACACTGGAAAGGATGGCCTGCGGTGCGGGCGTGTTGTAGCCTTTCTGCGCAATTGCGCCGGCCGCCATCATGTAAGCCGCTGAATCTTCAGGGACGGTGAGGCCCTTCTTCTGCGGCGGCACCCAGCCCTTCACATCCCAAGGACGAACGGGATCAGGGTCGGTGGCAAGCCATGCACGTGCCGCGTCAATCAGCTTGTCAGCAGGCACGACTTCATCGACAATGCCGAGCTTGAGCGCTTCTGCAGGAGCAACCGAGCGACCCGACAGCAGCAGATCGAGCGCGGTCTTGTAGCCGACTAGCAGTGCAAGGCGGACGGTTCCGCCCGAACCCGGCAACAATCCCACGTTCACTTCGGGCAGGCCCACCAGCGCCTTGGGATTATCGACCAGCACGCGATGATGGCACGCCAGAGCCAGTTCGAAGCCACCGCCCAGTGCGAGACCGTTGATCGCGGCGACCCATGGCTTGCCAGACTGTTCGATCGCGCGGTGCATGCGAGTGGCGCGCTGCGAGAACGCGAAGGCCTGAGCCTTGGTCAGAGTGCCGAAGCCCTGGACCAGTTGCGTGAGGTCGGCCCCTGCCATGAATGCGGGCTTGCCCGAGGTGAGGATCACCCCCTTGATGCTGTCGTCAGTGGCGATCTTTGTGGTCGCTTCTTCCATGTCGGCAATGAACGCGTCGTTGACGACGTTCATAGTCTGCCCGGCGGCATCCAGCGTAAGGATCGCGAAGCCGTCAGAGGTGGTTTCGAGTTTCAGGTTCTGCATGGGTTTTCCGCTTCAAAAGACGTTGGGTGCGCGTCAGACGCGTTCGATGATCGAGGCCGTGCCGAGCCCGTTGGCAGCGCACAGCGTGATCAGACCGGTCTGCAGATCGCGGCGTTCCAGTTCATCAAGCACCGTGCCGAGGATCATTGCACCGGTCGCGCCAAGCGGGTGGCCCATGGCGATAGCGCCGCCGTTCACGTTGATCTTGTCGTCTGGGATGCCCATCTCGCGTTGAAAGCGCATGACGACGCTGGCGAAGGCCTCGTTCAGCTCCCACAGATCGATGTCGCTGCGGCTCATGCCCGCGTTCTTCAGTGCCTTGTCCGAACATGCGCCGGGCGCGGTCAGCATGATCGTGGGTTCGGACCCTATGTTTGCATAGGCGCGGATGCGGGCACGGGGCTTGAGGCCTGCACGTTCACCGAACGACTTTGATCCAACCAAAACGATACCCGCGCCGTCGACAATGCCGGAGCTGTTGCCGCCATGATGGACGTAGTTCAACTCTTCGATCTGGGGATACTTGGCCTTGGCCACGGCTTCGAACCCGCCCCTGCCGAAGCCCGTGAACGCAGGCTTGAGCTTGGCAAGGCTTTCAAGAGTTGTGCCTGGGCGCATGTGCTCGTCATGGTCGAGCAGCACTTCGCCCAGAATGTCCTTCACCGGCACGATGGATTTCTTGAAGTAGCCATTTTCCCAGGCGTGCGCTGCCTTGCGCTGGCTTTCCACGGCGAAGCCATCGACGTCTTCGCGGCTGAAACCGTCGAGCGTGGCGATGATGTCTGCGCCGATGCCTTGCGGGGCGTAGTAGTTATGGAAGGCAACTGCCGGGTCTGACGTCCAGGCGCCTGAGTCATAACCCATGACCGTGCGGCTCATTGATTCAACGCCACCGCCGATCCCAGCCTGGATCATGCCCGAATGGACCTGCGCTGCGATCAGGCTTACGGCATCAAGACCCGATGCGCAGAAGCGATGGATCTGCTGGCCCGCGACGGTCTGGGCATAGCCTGCCTGAAGCACCGCCGCGCGCGCCAGAACGCCGCCCTGCTCGCCCACTGGCTGCGCCATGCCAAGGATCACATCATCGAGCAGCGAAGTATCCAGATCGTTGCGGTCACGCAGCGCCTGAAGGAGCTGGCTGGCCATTTCGACCGAGGTTACCTCATGCAGCGCACCGTCGGGACGGCCCTTGCCGCGCGGGGTACGGACATGATCGTAGATATAGGCTTCCATGAATACTGCCCTGCAAAAATGGATGAGACCAATTCGGTACAGGGTGCACCTGTGCTCGCGCCAATCGCTGCACACCTATCTTCCGAAAGGCGGACAGGGAGCAAGCAAAGGGTGCAGCATCGTGACCGCCATGACCACGATGCTGTATCGGTTCAGACTGCCAAGCCGATCCGCCGTCCGTCCTTGATCGCCTCGTCGGTGGCGAACACGCTCCAGCGTGCCTCGCGTGCATCGCCGATCAGGTGAACAACCGGCATATCGGCAATCAGTTCGTGGTAGAGGCCTTCCTGCGGGGGCTTCGACGTGACCAGAATGGTGTTGTCGATCGCTTCGAGAACGCTGGCTTGTCCCGAGAACGTGTCACGCAGGTGAACATCGGCTTCATCTATGCGCGTGATCTCGGTGGTGGGCAGCAAGGTGACCTTGGGCCAAAGTCTGCGGGCAATCACCTTGTTCAGGCCGAGCTCCGTGACCGACATCGCCATCGCGGAATCGATGGTCACCAGGAACACTTCCTTGCCCTGATCTGCTAGATGTTCGGCAATGCCGGGGCCGACTTCATAGGACGTGTTATCGTAAACCACGATCCGCTTGCCGAGCCGTACGTGGTCCAGCATCACATCTTCGGGTGTCAGCACGTGCTGCAGATGCGCGCCGGGCACGCCAGCGAGCTGTGCCTTGCTCGCACCCGTTCTGGAATAGCGGGCACCTGTAGCCACGATCACGGCATCGGGCGACAGCGCCTTGATCGATGCCGCTGTGGCTTCGGTGCCGGTCTGAATCGCCACTCCCGCCTTGTCGAGTTGCAATTTCAGCCAGCGGATCAGCTCGCCCCGATCCCCGAGTCCGGGCAGCATTGCCTGCATCGTCACATGGCCGCCGATCCGGTCGGACTTTTCGAGCAGCGTAACCTTGTGGCCGCGCTGCGATGCGGTCAATGCCGCCTGCATTCCGGCCGGCCCTGCGCCGACGACCACAACATTTTTGCGGTTTGGCGCAGGCTTTACCGGCCCTTCATACTCGAACCCGATGTCCGGGTTGACCGTGCAGCCGACTGCCTGCCCGTAACACGAGCGCAAGAAGCAACCTTCAAGATCGCCGATGCAGGCACGGATCTCTGCAGTGTTGTCGTCACGGCACTTGTTGGGCCATTCGGGATCGGCAATCACCGACCGCGCGACGAAAACCATGTCGCAGCGGCCATCGGCAATCGCCTGGTCGGCAAAGGCTGGCGTAAGAATGCGCCCGCCGCTGACGACCGGCAGCTTGACCGCCTTCTTGACAGCTTCGGCGGCGTCCAGATGCGTACCTTCGCGGCCCATGTACGACGAGGGGTAGTGATACTGCGTCATCTGGGGTTTCTGGCCGCGCGCCGTGATGCGCAGCCAATCGACCATCCCGGTGTCTTCGAGAATCCTGCACTGGGCAATACCATCGTCTATGCCAGCAGAACCCAATGTCGATTCATCAGCGTTGACCGCAACGCCGATGGCGAAATCGGGGCGGACACGCCCCCGGATCGCCTCCACGATTTCGACGATGGCGCGCATCCGGTTCGCCAGACTGCCGCCATACTTGTCGGCACGCTGGTTATACAATTCCGAGGTGAAGAACCCGAGACCCGCACCCCCGCTGATAGGAAACTCAAAGCCGTCGGCGCCTGCTTCCTGTGCATGGAATGCGGCAACGGCATGGGCCTCGATCAACTGCTCGACTTCCGCAGTGGTCATGGTGCGGGGCTGGGTATCGGCCAGCACGGTATGGGGCGCGATGCCCGATGGCTGTGCTGTTGCCGGATCTGCCATCATCCACACGCCCTGCACTGCGATCTTCGCGCCGTGCTTGTGCGCAGCGTCAACAATCCGGCGGATTGCTGGAATATGATCTGGATTATAGGCCTCGATGAACCAACCCGGCGGCACCAGCGGGGCTGGCACGACCTGGCAACTGGCGATCACCATAAAGCCCGCACCGCCCTTGGCACGCGCTTCAAAATAGCCGACCTGCCGGTCAGTGCCGATGCCGAGCCCGACCATGCCATGCGGCGACATGAACACCCTGTTCTTCACTTCCAGACGCCCGATCTTGATGGGGCTGAACATCGTCGAATATCTGGTCATTGGAATCCTCTCCCTGACGCCCCGTTGTGGGGTCGCGCGTTATTGATTGTCGGTAAAGTGCACTGCAAAGATCGTTTCGGCAGCGGCATGACGCATCGGGATCGCCTCTTGGTATGCCTAGGACTTGTACCAGGCCATTGCCGCTTCGTTTGTGGGGAACTTCATCACGACGACGCTGGTGCCGGGCGCATCGCCCTCCAGCACATCGAGGTTTTCGCCCACGATCACTTCGAACGGCAGGCCTTGCAGCGAAACGAAGCCCTGCGCCGAATACTCGCCATACTTTCCGAGATCGTGCTTGTTCATCATGCTCATGACATACGATGCCATTGGTCCAACCCCTCGAATTATGCGTTCTCGGACATCGCCATAACGTCAGCGAAATAGGGTGCGTGGTGGACGATGCCGCCATCGGCACTGAATACCTGCGCGGTGACGAAGCTCCCGGCGTCCGACGCCAGGAACAGCACCGGCCCGGCGATGTCCTCGGGCTTGCTTTGGCGCGGAAGCATCACGTGACGCTGGATGAAGTCGATTTCGTCTGCGGTCATGATCTCGCGCGCTCCCTTGCTCAGCACCAGGCCCGGCAGCACCGCGTTGCAGCGGATGTTGTGACGGCCAAGTTGGGCCGCAACGTTGCGCGTGAGCGTGTGCAGCGCGCCCTTCGACGTCGAATAGGCAGGGTGGAACACGTCACCCAGAATGGCCGAACCTGAGCCGGTATTGATGATCGAACCGCCGCCGCCTGCGATCATGTGCGGAGCAACATGCTTGATCATCAGCATCGGCCCGCGCGTGTTGATCGCGAAAGTGCGATCCCAAACCTCTGTGGTCATGTCAGGGATGGTCTTGT
This sequence comes from Novosphingobium sp. CCH12-A3, assembly GCF_001556015.1. Lineage (NCBI taxonomy): Bacteria > Pseudomonadati > Pseudomonadota > Alphaproteobacteria > Sphingomonadales > Sphingomonadaceae > Novosphingobium > Novosphingobium sp. CCH12-A3. The sequence goes on from NZ_LSIA01000138.1 coordinate 52,143, forward strand.
CCTGGGCCATGAAATCAGGGCGGGTATCGGCGGCGTTGTTGTGCAGGATGTCGATGCGACCAAACCTGGCGATTGTTGCTGCGACCAGATCGATGATGCTCTGCTCTTCGGCCAGATCAAGGTATTGCGCCATCGCGCTGCCGCCAGATGCGACGATAGCGGCGGCCACGCTTTCGGCGGCGGTAAGGTTGATGTCAGCGACGACCACATGCGCGCCAGCCCCGGCCAATGCCTTGGCACAAGCCTCACCGATATTGGCGCCCGATCCGGTGACGATCGCCACTCGATCATTCAGATTCCCAAACAGCATGTACATCCTCTCCAATGCTTCAGATCGTTCTGTCGGAAGATTCACGCGGCGCAGAAACCGAAACGCCGCGGCGCAGGCGTTGTGTTTAAATCGCCTGCGAGGTATCGCATAAGGCAATAATTCAACGCATGGTCAGGGTGCGGAATCCGAGCCATGAGAGGGAGCAGAAATGCCGGAAAGCGGCGATTGTCCCACCCCTGAGCCGCCGACTGCGCGGGGGCGGCGCGCGTCCAATGCCACGACCATTGCGGATATTGTGAACGCCGCCAGGCAGGAGTTCACCGACCACGGCTTCGACGGTACGACAGTGGATTCGATCTGCCGCCGCGCCAAGGTGTCAAAGCAGCTTCTTTACTATTACTTCGGCAGCAAATCCGATCTCTACGAAATCATCCTGAAGGAAGCCGCCGAAAAGACGGCTGCCTTCATCTCATGCACCGAATACACGTCGCTGCCCCCCGAATACGCGCTCAGGCAGTTCATGCACAACATGTTCCGCGAATTCGTCGAACGTCCGCAAATCGTGCGAATGACCATCGACGAAGCGCAACATGCATTCGCCCATGTTGGCAAGGCCAGTCCGCTGGCAACTGTGCTCAGAACCCTGATCGACGACGTACTGCGACCAATCGTCGAGCGTGGATGCGCACAGGACGTGTTTCGGGCCGACTGCGATGCAGATCAGTTGTTCTGGGCAATCCACGGTCTTGTAACCACGTGGTTCGCGCACTCGCCTATGATGTCGCTCGTAACACGGGCGCGCACTGGCGCCGATCTCGACGCAGCCACTTGGCGCGCGAACAGCACTGAGTTCGTCCTTGCTGCGGTTCGCAGGCGGAATTGACGTCAGCGCTCCAGAATAGGTTGGAGACTGGCCGCAGAGATGAATGCAGGCGGGCCGCAGCCGCGCAGCATAAAGGCCTGACGCTGCAGCCAGCAATGGAAGTGCTGGACCAGTGCTTCGTCAGCCTCGGGCCCGGCATTTTCCACCCATTCTGAGAGTGCAGCCTGAGCCTGCTCCCATGTGTCGTACCGCACCCCGGTGAGAGCTGCCACGTCGGCCAGATTGGCAGCCTGCACCGACTGTCCGTAAGTGTTTAGTCGTCCCAGGTAGAACGCCTGATGCGCAGCGGAATCGCGAGCATAGTTTTCCGCTGGCGTGCCGCCCTGAAATGCTTCAACGTGCCGAACGAGATGGCGCGAAGCCTGTTCGAAACCGAGCGGCTGAGCATGTGGCTCGGGCGGATCGACCAGTGTAACTTTCATGTGATCGGCAATCGCACGGATCATCCACCGGCTCGTTCCAACACAATAGTTGAGATAGGCGATGAAATCCTGTTCCGGCGCGCTGTCGAACATCAGCGGCCACATTAGGAAGCCGTTGACCGCGCAGAACCCGGCGGTGTGAAATTCGATCAGCTTGCGCGAGATCCGATCACCTGTAAGCTCTTCGTACCGCGCAACCATCGCAGTCAGGTCGCCCAGCGGCTCCGAGGTATCGCGCAGGCGCATCCCCGAAAGCTCTGCCGCCGGGTCGCCGAGCGAGGATACCTCAAAGTCGATTAAGCCGGTAACCGTGCCACTATCATCGAAGAGAAACTGCCCGCCATCGTAGTTGACGAAAGTGACACGGGTGCGGTCCTGCGGCACATTGCGGTTAAGCCAGCCCCATGCAAACTCCATCAACGGCCAAGGGCGGCAAGCAATGCGCTCGCGGAAAATCTCGTGGGAGGGCGCGTAGAGGTTGAGCGCGATTTCTGCAGGGCTTTGTGGCACCGGCAGTTTTGCGGCGGCAAAAGCTTCAACCGGCAAACGGTGGACGTCAGCGACGATGCGGATGAACCGCTCGCGCACTTGCGCCTGTTTTTCCGGGTCTTCGATCAACCCGCTGTTGATTCTGCCCGGCAGCATTTCCATGACAATGCACAGCGGGTCTGGAATCATTCCGTGCACACGCGGCGCGGGGATTCCGTGGCGCTCGAACACGTGATGGATTTCGGCTTCCTGATACATGTTGACCGGCGAGGCATAGGTATCTCCGCGCGGGCCCCTGACATAAAGTGACGCGCCCCCTGCCACGACGTTCCAGCCTGGCCGCCATCGGGGCTGGCGTTCGAACGCAGTGACCGGGCCGATATTGGCGATCAGCCAATCATAGACCTTTGCGTCAGTCGGGTCGATGGGAGGTTGTACGGATTTCGAAACCATTTTGCTCTCCTCACCGGCTGCGCTGCATCTGATTTCATTTGCCGAAGCGATAGCGCAGTTCGACGCCGAAGGTGCGGGGTGCACCGTAGAATCCGCTCTGTACGCCCAGAAGGTTCGAACCCACGTTGCTAGACGCCAGATACTGTCGGTCGAAGAGATTGCGGACAAAGACGCTCGCATCTACCCCCGTGTCGGCAATGCTGCCAACATCGAGCCGTGCATTGACCAGCACATAAGGCGGCAAGGTTGCGTCTGACGATTGCACACTGCTCGAGTGATAGAAATCGACGCTGAACACGCTATTTCCGATGCTTTCTGGAACCGGGAGAGTCCACCGCACTCCAGCTGTCACCGTCTGACGAGCAACCAGATTGAACGGTACTTCCAGCACGCGAAGGTAAGGCTGCAGATCGGTCGGCACCGTCAGCGAACGCGTCTTGAGATCGAGAAGCGTGGCGCCGATCTCGAACGCCAGGCTGGGGCTGGTTGCAATGCGGGCGGAAATATCGACGCCGCTGACTTTGGTCGCACCGGCGTTAACTAGCAAGGTGCCGCCACTCGGGTCGTTGGCGGCGTTGCAATCGCCGTCGGGAGAGCGCGGTGCAGCCGTGCCACCTGGAGCCGTAGTGCTGCAGGTGGCCTGGGTGTTCAAACCGGAAACAGGAACCTGAACATTGCTGTACCACCCGACAAACGGCGATGCATTGAGGCGAACATCGGCATCACCCACCTTGAAGTCCGAACGGACACCAAATTCGAGGTCAGTCACCTTTTCAGGACGGAAGGACTGAAATGGCTGCAGGCGGCCCGCCAGTGTCGGGCTATTGATGCCCCCGGCGCGGTAACCGTGACGCGTGAGGGCATAGATGAAAAGTTCGTCCGAAGCTTGCCAATCAAGTCCGACCGTCCAGGTTGGTGCGTTCGATTTCGTGCGGTTGATGCTGCTGTTGCGTATGGTGGGCACTGCATTATTGCAGTCTGCAGGCGAGAGCACGGGATCGGGTGAAGTCCCGCTTCCGACGCAGGCGGTGATCTCGTCCCATGTCTGGCGCAGTCCGGCATTGAAGCGCAAGCCGTCGGCAATGCCGTCAAGCTTGTAGGTCACGTTGCCGAACACAGCCTTGCTGGTTTCGGTGAAGAAACCGTAGTTGAACGGTGCATTCGTGATGCCGGGAAGAATGAAGATCGGAATGTAGCTGCCCGATGGGCCCTTTGGTTTGCTCTTCAGGTAGAACCCGCCGATCAGCCATTCCAGCTTTTCATCAAGAGCCTTGCCGCGCAGTTGCAGTTCTTCTGTGAACTGTTCGACGTCGGAAGTCTGGCGTCCGCCCACAACCATCACCGGCAGCCCTTTCGGAATAGCGCCGGTGCCGTCGGATATGAGGGTGGGCAGGCCGTCTACGCTTGAGAAATAATCAACCTTCGTGTGGCGATAGCCGAAGATATTGACCACCTGAAGCGCATCGGAAATCGTCGCCTCGGTGCGGTTGGTGATGCCCAGACGTTCGGCCCGCTCGAATGCATCAATGTCGGAATCGATCACGCGGACGCCACGCGCGCGCTGTGCAGCAAGCTGCGCCTGTGCAGATGCAAGCGTTCCGGTCGCCGTGAGGGCGTTAGGCCCAACAAAGACATTGACCAGAACCGATCCGCCCCCAGTAGACCGGTTGCGATAGTAATCTACGACGGTGGTATTCTTCAGCCCGTCAAACGGTTCAAGCAGCAGCGAACCCCGGATTGCGCGGGAATTGAGGTCGTCAGCGTCCTGCCCAATTCCGATGTTCTTGGTCCAGCCATCGCGCTTCTGGTACTGTCCAGCTATCCTCAGGGCGACCTTCTGGTCGATCAGGGGTAGATTGACGGCAGCCTCTGCAATCCGGGCGTCATAGCTGCCGTAGCTGGCCTGGACATAACCACCCAGTTCATAGTTCGGCGCCGTCGGATAATACAGGATCGCACCGCCAGTCGTGTTGCGTCCGAAAAGCGTGCCTTGCGGCCCCTTGAGGACCTGCACCGAACCGAGATCGTAGGTCGGGATGCTGGAGCCGAGCGTAGGTGCAGGCACATCAGCGAAATAGCTGATCACGCCGGGCGCGCTGTTTCCTGCCAACGCCCTGGATTGACCGCGGATCGAGAAATTGGAGTTCTCGCGTCCGCCGCTGCCGGCCAGAAAGATACCTGGTGTCTTGAACAGCAGATCCTGCGTGTCGCGCACTTGTGCCTGACGGAGCGATTCCGTGCCGAACGCGGTCACCGATACCGGCGTGGATTGAATGTTTTCCGACGTACGGCGCGCGGTGACAATGATGTCGCCGTCGGCCTGGTTCGCAGGCTGATCGGCATCCGTGGTGGATTGCGGAGCTGCTTGCTGAGCGAGTGCCGGCGTGGCCGTGCCAACCAACAGCATGGCGAACAAACTCTTCTTGCGGATACTCGAAATCATTGGTCCCCTCCCGGGTGAACAGGACGTTTCGTCCTCTTTGGCTGCGAATTAGGCAGTCGGTGTGGGCAATGCGTGGCCAAAAAACCCATCGTCGGACAGGGTGGCAAGAACTTGTGCACGCACCTGCATCGTGAATCTGAATGATGAGAAAACGCGACTGATCCGCCGCAATTGCCGCACGGCCAACCTTTCGGCAGGTAAACTCCGGCACGAAATCGCGCCTCTGTGAAAACCAAGCGCCAGACAGGCGGTGAGGAGCACTGAACAATGGCGAGGCTGGCGGACAAGGTCTGTATCATAACCGGCAGTGGCAGCGGAATCGGCCGCGCCAGCGCGAGGATGTTTGCGGCTGAGGGCGCAACCGTGATCGTGGCGGACATTCGCGCCGAACCCGCCGAGGCCGTGGCGCAGTCCGTCGTCGATGCAGGCGGCAAGGCGCGCGCGATAACCGTCGACGTAAGCAACGAAACCGATCTTGCCCGAATGATCGACACGACCATCGCGGATTTCGGACAGATCGACGTTCTGTTCAACAATGCGCTTTATACCAATACCGAACACGCATTGCGCGATATGGATTTCCTTGCGTTCGATCCCGAAATCTTCTTCGCCAACTTGCGCGTCAACGTGCTGGGCGCGGTCATCGCGAGCAAGCTGGCGATCCCTCACATGCTCGATCGCGGGCGCGGTTCGATCATCGCCACGTCGTCTGGCAGCTCGATGGGCGGGGACATCACCGCCTATAGCTACGGTTCGTCAAAAGCGGCGCTCAACTGGTTCGTGCAGGCGATTGCAGCGACCTATGGCAAGCGGGGCATCCGCAGCAATGCGATCCTGCCCGGCCCGACACAGACCCCTGCCAAGATCCAGTGGTCCACGCCGGAAATGGACCGCCTTTTCCTCGATGTCCTAAACACGCCCTTTATTGGTGAACCAGAGGACATCGCGGCAATGGCCCTGTTTCTGGCGTCGGACGAATCACGCTATGTCAATGGCATGCTCTATCCGGTGGATGGCGGGCAAAGCTGCACCGTGCCGTTCATCAGCGTCACCCGCACGCTCTCTGCAGGCACCTGAATCCTGAGGAAAACATCATGGGTATCGAACTGGAAAACAAGGTCCGCACAATGCACGACGCTTGGGGCGACGGAAGCGATGAAGTGCGGCCCGATGTCGAGAAGATCCTGTCTTTCTTTGCCGACGATGCCGAATGGCAGCTTTGGGTTCCGGGCGGTCCGGTGATCAGGGGCAAGGACGCGCTGCGTGCTGAAATCCTCAACCAGATGACTTTTGCCACCAATAACAAATGCAATGAAGTCAACATCTTGTCGAATGATCGCATGGTGATGCAGGAACGCTCGGACACGGCAATCATCATGGGGCGCCCCTGCCCTCACCAAATGGTTGCAATCTATGAGTTCAATGACGCTGGGCTGATCGTCAAATGGCGGGAGTATCTCGACATGGACGACCTCAACCGCAAGATGGGGGTGACTGGCGAGAAGAACCCGGCCGGCAATCCGGAAGCGCTGGCGTAATGACTGTGGCCGCTGCAATCGCCCCGGGCAAATGGGCTTTCGTTACCGGTGGTTCGGACGGTCTTGGCCTTGCCTTTGCCACCGAGCTGGCAGGGCATGGCATGAATTGCCTGCTGATCGCACGGCAGGAAGACAAACTGGCCGCCGCCGCAGCAGCTGTGCGTGCGCTGGGCGTCGAAGCCCGCACCCTGTCTCTTGATCTGGGCGCGCCCGATGCAGTCGCGCGGATCGAGGCGGCCACTGCTGACCTGCCGCTGACACTTGCCGTGTTCAACGCGGGGGCGGAAGCAGCAGGCACCCAGTTCATCGATCTCCCATATGAAACATGGGCAACCACGATCCAGCGCAACGTGCTGTTCCTGACCGAGGCGCTCCACCATTTCGGGCGGCGGCTGGTGCAACAGGGCGGCGGCGGAATGGTCGTGGTCGGCTCCGAAGCTGCATTTGGCGGCGCGGCGCTTTCGGGAATCTACACTGCAACCAAGGGCTTCGCGCTGAACCTGTGCGAAGCGCTGTGGGCGGAACTTGCCCCGCGCGGAGTGGACGTGATCACGCTGCTGTTCAAGATCGCCGACACGCCGATGCTGCGCGAGACTTTGGCCAAGCGGGGAATTCCCGTCGAAGCCACTGGCGCGTCGGACACCGCCGTGCTTGCGCGTGAGACCATCGCCGCGCTGGGCAACGGTCCGATCTATAATCCCGACGAGACTTCACACGACGATCCGGTGACGTCCAACGCCGCCCGGCGCGAACGGGTCATCGCGAAGAGCGAACTGCTCAAATTCTTCTACGGATGAGCCCGGTCAAACGCCTTTGGAGAAAGCTCGATGAAAATTGGCATCAGCAGGCCGTTCGCCGATCCCGGCGCACCAATCAATGACGTCGATATGGGCGAAATCGGCCGCATGGCTGAGGCAATTGGCTTCGATTGGCTGACCTCGGGCCATCACACCGTCCGACCGCTGCGTGAAGAGATCAAAGGCCCGCACACCCTTGGCGTCCCGTTCTATCAAGATCCGCTGATAGGTGCCGCGCGCGCCACTGCAATGACCACCCGGCTCGAGGTGTCGACAGGTGTGCTGATCATGCCGATGAAGCACCCCGTGGATGTGGCCAAGCAGGTCGCTTGCATCGACGCCTACAGCAACGGCCGCTTCATGCTGGGTCTGGGCACCGGCGGCGCAAGCCGGATAGAGATCGAGGCAAGCGGCGGCAGCTTCGAGCGGCGCTGGGCCTATACCATGGAAAGCGTGGCGGTGATGAAAGGGCTGTGGACTCAGGAAGCTTTTGCATTCGATGGCGAATTCTTCAAGTTTCCCGAAGTGCAGATGTATCCGCGTTCACCGCGCAAGCCACATACCCCGATCCTTCTTGGCGGCTACAGCGATGCCGTACTTGAGCGTGTTGGCAAGCAATGTCAGGGCTGGCTTCCAGCCTATGCCGGGACTAAGCTCCTGTCCCTCACGGCATCCGACATGACCGGGCCGGAGCATATCCGCCAGGGGCGCACCAAGATCATGGGCCACGCGCAGGAAGCCGGGCGCGACATCGCCCACTTTGAAATCGGTGTCATCCTTGCGCCGGGTGACGACGCGCTGGGCCTTCGCAATGTTTACGAGGATGCGGGCGCGGATCGTCTCGCTTTCAGCCTGCCCCACATCACAAGCGTCGAGGATGCGCGCATTGCCCTCGAAAAGATCGCGGCCAATGTCCTTTAAGTCTGAACTGCCGGTACGGAGACCATAATGAGAGCTGTCCAGATCACCGCCTATGGTGGCCCAGAAGTCGTCGTCATCAACGATGTTCCAAGGCCTGAAATCGGCGCAGGGCAATTGCGCGTTTCCGTCGCGGCAACCGGCGTCAATCCAGTCGATTGGAAGATCCGCGAGGGCCATATGGCATTTCTGGAGGTGCCGTTCCCGTTCACCCTTGGCAACGAATTTGCCGGAACCGTCACCGAACTGGGCGAAGGCGTCACCGGCTTCGCAGTAGGCGATGCAATCTATGGCTCGGTGGGTCCGATCGGAGTGTTTGCCGAGGAACTGGTTGTGGACGCGGGCGCCGTTGCCAAAGCGCCCACCAGCCTTTCGTTGGTGGAAGCCGCTGCGCTGCCGGTGGCTATCGTTACAGTGCAGGCTGCATTCGATGCCGCACCGGTCGGTCAGGGAACGCGCCTGCTTGTCCATGCTGCTGCGGGCGGCGTCGGCAGCGTGGCGGTGCAGTTGGCAAAGGCGATGGGAGCAGAGGTCACCGCGCTGACCTCGCCCGCCTCGATGGACTTGGTGCGCGGGTTGGGCGCGGACCACGTGATCGATCGTACCACCGATTATGAACAGACAATCGGCGATTTCGATGTGGTGCTCGACGCGTTCGGCCCGTCGGCACAAGATCGCTCCTGGGGCTTGCTCAAACCCGGCGGTATCCTGATTTCACTGGTTACACCGCCCGATCAGGAGGAAGCCGCACGCCGCGGTGTACGGGCAACGATGACGTTCGGAGCGCCGAATGCCCCCGCGCTGGCCCACGCCGCAGCGCTCGTCGATGCAGGCAAGCTGAAGCCCGTGGTCCAGCGGACCTATCCGGTGGAAGAGGCGGTTGCCGCAATGGCAGAGGTCGAGGGCGGCAATGTTCGCGGCAAGATCGTACTGAGATACTGAATGATGGAAAAGCAATTCCAGACACTTGCCCTCGTTGGTGGATGCAATTTCCGTGACCTTGGTGGATATGCGACGACCAGTGGCGGCACCGTGCGGCGCGGACTGATCTATCGCTCAGGCGTGCTGACTTATCTGACAGAGGCTGACCATGCGACTATCGCACCCCTCGGCATCCGCACGATCATCGACTTGCGCCGCAATGACGAGATTGTTGCCGAGCCGACGCATTGGGCGGGGCCGGTGCAGCACCTGTCGTGGCAGCTTGATGAATCGCTCGCCTCATCGCAACGGGGCGCAGAATGGGAGAAAGTATCAACGGGCGTGGAACTTCGAGCCTGGCTGATCAGGTTCTATCCTTCTATGCAGGACTGGTTGGTACGGCCCTTGCGCGGCTTGTTCGATGCGCTGCTGAGCGATCAGACGCCGCTAGTGTTTCACTGCGCAGCTGGCAAGGACCGTACCGGGTTCTGCGCCGCGATCGTTCTCGGCCTGGCCGGGGTCGATGAAGATACGATATTGGCTGACTTTGCTCTGACCAATACAACGGTCGATCTTCTAGCCTTCGCGCGCCGCCACCGCGCAGCCCGCATGGGGTTGACCGATGGCGCGCATCCCTTCGAAAAGATGGCGCCGGACGTGCGCGATGCGCTGATGCGAGCCGATCCCGCCTATCTCAAGGCGGCGCTTGATAGTGTGAACGAGCAGCACGGCTCGATAGAGGGTTACGCTCGGGCCGCGCTGGGCCTGGATGAAGCCCAGATCACGGCCATTCGCGCGCGTTTGGTTGTAACGTAGATCAGCGACCCACGGGGTATGTGATCGTCTTTTCCTGCTGGAATTCGCGCAGCCAGTCAGGCCCGTACTCACGACCGATGCCCGATCGCTTGTACCCTCCGAACGGAGCATAGGCCATTTTGCCGATGCCGCCGTTTATTGCGACATTCCCGGTGCGCAGTTGCAGCGACATTTCGTAAGCCTTGGCGGCGTCAGCCGTCATGATCGCGCCATTCAGGCCATAACGCGATTCATTGGCGATCCGCACCGCCTCCTCATCCGTGTCATATCCGATCACGCAGCCGACCGGGCCGAACACCTCTTCCTGCGCCAACGTGGATCGGTTGTCGACATTGTCGAACAGAGTGATGTCCACGAAGAAGCCCTTGGACAAGCCTGCCGGACGCGTGCCACCTGCCACCAGCGTCGAGCCTTCATCGCGGCCCGACTGGATCAGCTTTTCCACTTTGGCGCGCTGGGATTCGCGAATGAGCGGCCCCATCAGCACTGTGGGATCAGACGGATCGCCGACCTTCCAGTGCGCGGCAACAGCCTTTGCCGTAGCAACGAAGCGCGCACGCACGGAATTGTGCACCAGGAATCGGGTGGTAATCGCGCAGCCCTGCCCCGCGTTGACCGACAACACCATGATTGCCGTGGTGGCCGCCGCCTCGATATCGGCATCTTCGCGCACGATCATCGCGGACTTGCCGCCAAGCTCCAGATGGACGCGCTTCAGCGTGGGTGCGGCTTGCCCCATGATCGCAGCACCCACCGCTTCGGAACCGGTAAAGGTAACCATATCCACCCGGGGATCGGTAGTAAGCTTCAGGCCGACATCGGGCCCGCCCGTAATCACGTTGAGCACCCCGCGCGGAAGGCCGATCTCGTCCGCGATCTGTCCGAGCATAAGCGCGGAATATGGCGTGAACGGTGAAGGCTTGAGGATCAGGCAGTTTCCGGCAAGCAGCGCCGGCGTGACTTTCGCAAGGTTGAGCAGGAACGGAAAGTTGTACCCGGTGATCCCGCTGACCACGCCGACCGGTTCGCGCACCACGGTGCCGCCGCCCAGGATACGTGGCCCGGCTGGATTGATCATGTTGGCGTTCGAGGAGACCGGAATCTGGCGCGGTTCTTCGCGCCGCGAATAATCGATCGCTGTTTGCAGATGTTCAAGCGGGGCATCGACCTGCACGTTGTTGGTCACTGCCTGCGCACAGCCTACTTCCCTGATGATAAGATCGACCAGCTTTCCACGCTTGGCCAACAAGGCGTCGTGGAATTTCTGCATCACCGCAGTGCGCTCGGCTTGCGCCATGCGCGGCCATGGCCCGTTTTCAAACGCATCGTAGGAAGATGCGATCGCTGCTTCGGCCGCCGCTGCATCGCCTACCGGAGCCTCACCAATCACATCTTCGGTCGCTGGATTGAGCACGGCTTCGGTGCCCGCGCCAGCGTGCCATTCGCCGTCGATGTAAAGGCGGTCAATATTAGTAAAGGGGATGGTCATTGGAGGCCTCAAGCGGTCTGGAGGATGATTTCAGCGGCGCGCAAACCAACGGCCATCGCGGGAGCATTCGTATTGCCCGATACGAGCGTGGGGAAAATCGAGGTGTCGCAAACGCGCAGCCCTGCCACGCCGCGCACACGCAGCTGCGGATCGCAAACGGACTGGTCATCCGCACCCATGCGGCACGTCCCCGCGATGTGGAAAGAGGTGCCGCCAAGCGCGACCGCGTTCTGGACGATATCGTCGTCGGTCTTGATCGTGTCGCCGGGGAATTGCTCCTCGACGAGCCAAGGTTTGAGCGCCGGCTGTCGGCCCAGCGCGCGCAGCCAGTTGAACAGCGATACGGCAGAGATCCGGTCGATCTCGGCGGCAAAGTGATTAGCGTCAATGAACGGCTGTGCGTCCGGGTCTGCCGAATGGATACGCACTTCACCCTGGCTTTCGGGGCGGGTGAAATAGCCCAGAATTGTAAGCCCGTGATGCCGGTCGGGCACCACGCCCTTGTCGGTCTGGTTCAGCGAATAGAGGCTGACGCCGATTTGTGCGTCCGCATGATCGAGTTCGGGCCGAGTTTTCACGAAACCCCCGACTTCATGTGCGGCGTGGGTCAACGCGCCCTTGGCGAACAAGCCATATTGCAGCACCGATTTGACCAGCCCCATGCCCTGATAATTCAAGTTCATGCTGCCACCCTTCACCCGGTACACCGTCTGCAGATAGCGATGTTCACGCAAGTTGCGGCCCACATCGGGGGAATCGACGATCACCGGTACACCGGCTGCACGCAACACCGCTTCAGGGCCGATGCCTGACAGTTGCAACAGCTTGGGCGACTGTACCGCGCCTGCCGAGAGAATCACCTCACGCGCGGCGACGAAACGGGTGCCGCGTTTATTCCGCACGGTCACTCCGGTCACGCGGCGCTCCTCAAGCTCGACCTTGAGTACATCGGTTTCCACCAGAACATCAAGGTTGGGCCGGTTGCGCGCTTCCTTGAGAAAGCCTTTGGCCGAGCTCACCCGTTTGCCCTTGTCGATGTTGCGGGTCTGGTAGCCAAGCCCGCCCTCGCGCACGACATCGACGTCGTTGATATCGGCCACACGCCCAATGCCCATTGCCTCAGCGGCGCTTAGCACCGCTTCGCAAAGACTGTTGCGGCTGGGATGGACACTGACGTGAATCGGCCCGCCAACCCCACGCCATTCGGCTTCGCCCAGTTCATGATCTTCAAGCTCGACGAAGCAACGCCCGATCTCGTCCCAGCCCCAACCACTGCAGCCAGACTCGGCCCAGCCATCATAGTCCATCGGCGCGCCGCGAATGTAGACCATGCCGTTGACTGAGCTCGACCCGCCCACCGCGCGACCTTTGAGCCACATTTCGGAAGGCTTGTTCCCACCGGGTGATACGTCGTACGACCAGACATGCGGATTGCCCGGGTCCAGCAGTTTGCCGATGCCGCGCGGCATCGCGATCAGCGGGCTGGTATCGTCCGGCCCGCTTTCGATCAGCAGCACACGCGCTTCTGGATTGGCGGACAGCCGATTGGCCAGCACGCAGCCTGATGAACCCGCGCCAACGATGATGTAGTCATAAGTGTCCGCCGCTACGTTCGTCATCTGGAACCATCCTCTCGGGGCGTATCGTCTTGTCGCGCCTGCCTTGGGCTCGCCCTCGCCGGGACGATTCGCCTAATCGTGCAGAAGCTCTGCCAATCCATAAGTGAAACTACAAGTCCCATTTATGGATTGGCAGCCTTTTCGTTATGCGGGGGTGGTTAACTGCGCTCACCCACCCGATGACAGGCCTGGTGAAAGGTCCGACGACAAAGGCCCGCCAATGCCAGCCATGACCAGCGCAAAGCTGCGCTCGAACACTGCGTCGCTGGTTTCAAAATCACTGCCATGCGCGCTGCCGATCATGTTGCAGGCAATCAGGATGTCCTCGACCGTTACATCAACCCGCAACAGCCCCGCAGCTTTGGCACGGGCGATGGGATCGGTGAACAGGTCTGCCGTCTCGCGCGATGCTTCCAGCATCATCGCCTTGCCCGCCGGGCTGGCGAGCAGAGCATCATCCATTGCCCGGTAGATCGACGTCAACTTTGCAACGGTGCGCATGAGGTCGAACAGCGCGTCGGGACGGTCGCCCAGCCGGGCGCGTTCCTCGGCAATCGCGTCCTGCTCCACGGCCTGAACCGCGCGGATGAGGTCGAGCCGGTCGGCGAAGTTGCGGAACAGCGTGCTGCGCCCGACTTCGGCCTTGGCAGCAATCTCCTCCAACGAAATATCGGCTGCGCCAGCACGAAAGCAAGCGCGGGCCACTGCAATCAAGCGATCCCGATTGCGTGCAGCGTCCCTGCGCATCTCGGATTGTACCCCGTCATCTCGCCCGAATGTCCGGGCCGGCTGGACTTGCCGTATCGGGCAAGCGGGAAAATGGCAATCGGGGGCACGTGGAGAGCGCCCCCGATCCCGTTCAATCCCACTGCAGTTCGAGCTGGGGCACATGCATGATGTTGCCCGTGAAATACTGCACCTTGAACCCGTCCTTGATGCGCCATTCGGGCAGCATGGTCAGGAACTCCTCAAGCGCGATCTGCAACTCCATCCGGGCCAGATGCATGCCGAGACACTTGTGAATACCGCCGCCCAGCGAGATATGCGGGGCCTTCCGGTCAAACTTCACCAATTCGGGCTCGTCGTAATACTTCGGATCATAGCCCGTAATCGGTGTTGCCACGGAGACGTATTCGCCGGGCATGATTTTCTGTCCGCAGATCTCGATTTCCTTGGCGGCGATTCGGAACGCGGTCACCGGAGCATAGGCACGCAAGAATTCTTCCACCGCAGTCACGATCAGGCCCGGGTTCTCGCGTAGTTCGCGCTGGCGCTCGGGATAACGGCCGAGGAAGCAGAAGATGTTGCCGAGCAACGAGGTTACCGTGTCCAGACCGCCGATGTAGAGGTTGAAGCAATGGCCAAACACTTCGGTGACGTTCCACTTGCGCCCGTCCACCTCGTTGTCGAAGATCTTGCTGATGTAATCGTCACCGGGGTTCTTCTGACGTTCCTCGATTACACCCATCAAATAGGCCTTGACCTTTCTGACGGCGTCACCGCGGACTTGCCAGTCATTGGTGTGGAGCATCTCCTTTTCCCATCGCAGAAATTCTGCCATGCGATCCTGAGGCAAATCCAGAAGATCGAGAACGATGTTGATCGGATACTTTTCCGAAAACTCGTCGACAAAATCGCAACTGCCCTTGTCCTTGAACTTTTCTATAAGAACCTTGGCACGTCCACGCACCTGATCCCGCAACGCAGCCATCTTCTGTGGTGCGAACTTGGGGTTGAGAGCGGCGCGGTAGGCCGTGTGGATCGGCGGATCGGCCTCAGTCGGGATTACCAGCCAATCTTCACCAATATTCTGGGCCCATTTGCCCATTCCCTTCTTGGTGAAGTTTTCCGGGTCCCGCAGCATGGTCATCGTATCTTCGTATCCGGTAAGCAACCAGCCCGGCTGATCGCCAGGGAAGATGTTCGTGACATAGGAAATGGGCGGAAGGGTTGCCTGCAATTGCGGGATCAGCGTTTCCTGCGGACACTCGTCAACACGCTTGCGCGCATACAGGGGCAGCGTCACGACCAGTTCTTCGGGAACGTGGGCGGGCCGCGCAGGGGCGGGGGCATTGGCCACGGCATGTCTCCTCATATTTGCCGCCGATTGTGCAAAACCGGCTGGTCCCTGACATCTCAGCACCATGGGAGAAAATAGTGCCAGCGCAAACAATGTCGTCAACCAGCCAAACTTTATAACCTGATGAACCTAGACAAGGATAGGTTCGGATAATCCAGCAGACGCACAGCTAGGCTTACAGGTACCTGGAGAATAACGTTGCCGTGGGATGAGGTTTTCGATGTCGTGTGCGTGGGGTCCGGGCTTGGCGGAATGTCCGCTGCGCTGACCGCAGCGCAGCGCGGGGCAAGTGTGCTGGTTGCCGAGAAATTCCACCTGCTCGGCGGCGTGTCCGCACTCTCGTCCGGGCAGCTGTGGCTTGGCCCGAACCACTTGCAGGAACTGGACGGCATTGCAGACAGCGACGCCGCTGCCGATGCCTATCTCACGCATCTGTCGCAGGGCTATTCCACGCCCGACCGGCGCAAGGTGTTCATCGAGCGCGGGCGTGAGGCGTTGCGCTTCATGACAGACACCATCGGCATCGAGATGACCGTCGTGAAAGGCCTTCCCGATTATTATTACCCCTCGGTCACCGGATCGAAGGCGCAGGGCCGTTATGTGGAAGTGCTTCCGTTCAAGGCCGAGCGGCTGGGCGATCTGGCCGACAAGGTTCTGACATCGCCGTATGGCGATGGCTACAGCTACACCACGTCGAACGAGTGGGTCGAAATGCAGGATGGCGGTGAACACGTCGGCACCTGCCTCGAACGCCATGTTGCAGCTGGCGAACGGTGCGCGGGCGCTGGCCTGGCTGCCGCACAAGTCCTTGCTGCGCGCGATCTGGGCGTAGACATGCGCACTTCGACTGAAGTGGTGGATATTGTCGTCGAGGATGGCGAAGTCACCGGAGTGGTGCTGCGCGATGAAAGTGGCAGCAGGCATGTCCGTGCGCGCCAAGGTGTTGTCCTCGCAACCGGTGGCTATGACTGGAAACCGTCGTTCGTCAGCGCGTTCGATGCCTTGCCGCAGGCAGGCAGCATGGCACCGCCAACCGTTACCGGCGATCACATCGTCATGGCGGCAAAGGCAGGAGCCATTGCAATCCCCGCCCGTGCACCTGCGCAAAGCCCGATCTTCATCGGGTACAAGGTGCCGGCAGAGACGATCTACGGCCAGCCGTCCTACCGGATGTGGTTGCCCGGCGCGCCGCACAGCATCGTGGTCAACCGGTACGGTAGACGCTTCTCAAACGATGCGTTCTATCCCGACGTTGCGACCAAGGTTGGCCGGTTCGACGGGCAGGAGCAGGGCCAGCCCAACTGGCCCGCGTGGATCGTGTTCGATCAGAACTTGATCGATAAATACGGCTTGCTCCCCACATGGCCGGGCCAGCCTCTGTCCGAAGGCATGGCCACCACTGCGGACTCCTTGAGCGAACTTGCCAACCGTATCGGCATGAACGCCAAGGGCTTGGAGGACACAGTTCGCCGCTTCAACGGCTTTTGCATTACCGGCATGGATGAGGATTTCTCACGCGGAAGTGTGCCGTGGGGCCGGATCATGACCGGCGATCCACGGATGTACAATCCGAACCTTGGCCCCATTGAAAAGGCTCCGTTCTATGCTGTCAAGCTGGAGCGCGTAACAATGGGCGTGCCTACCGCCGGCTTGCCGATCGACATTGACGGCCGTGTGCTGGATGCGCGGGATACCCCTGTTCCGGGGCTCTATGCCGCTGGCAATTCCGCCGCCTGGCTCGATATTGGCGGAGGCTACAACAGCGGCATCGCGAACACGCGCGGGCTGCTCTACGGTTATCTTTCGGCGTTGCACATGACAACGCAGCACACCCCTTCCCATGCAAGTGTCGAGGCCTGAACCATGACCATCACGATCTACCAGCTTGAACGGTCGCGATCCGAGCGTGCCGTATGGTTGATGGAAGAACTTGGTGCACCCTATGCGATCGAGTTCTTCAAGCGTCTGCCGACCTGGCAGGCAGAACCTGCATTCAAGGCTCTCCACCCGCTCGGATCATCGCCGGTGCTTGGCATTGGCAATGAAAGGATAGCGGAAAGCGGGGCGGTGATCGAATATCTGGCCACCACCCAAGGCGACGGACGGTTGGCTTTGCGCCCCGACAGTCCGGACTATGCGCAGTACCTGTATTGGTTTCACTTCGCCGAATCGAGCCTGATGCCGGCGCTGGTGAGCGAGATCCTGGCCCAGCTTGGCGGGATAGAAGATGGTCACCCGTTGCGGTCAAAGGCACGGGCGCGGATCGCAGAACTGCTAGCTTTCACCAATGCCCGCCTTGGCGAAGTACCATTCGTAGCGGGAGCGCAATTCACCGCAGCAGACGTGATGATGACCTTTCCCTTCACAATGACACGCCAGTTCGTACCGATCGACGTGGAGGGATATCCGAACATTGCAGACTATGTCGGACGCATGGAGGCGCGTCCCGCCTATCAGCGTTGCCGCGCAATCGTGGACCGGCCCGAATGATACCCGAAGCAGACGATTTTTCGCCCGATGAGATAAAGATTCGAGCCTGGCTTGTCGAAGCCATCGGCGGCTCGATCACGACGTTTGAAAGGCTGCCCCGTTGGCGGCCATCGTGGCGTGTGACGGTCGAGCGCGACGGTGAGGCAATCGAACTCCACGTGCGCTCCGACAGGCCCAGCGGCCTTGGCATCCGTCCTCTACGCCGCGAGTACGAGGTGTTGAAGCTGTTCGAACAGAACAACATCCCGGTTCCGCAGGTTCACGGATGGATTGCCGATCCCGAAGCCATCGTCATGGCGCATATGTCGGACACGCCGTTCCTTGGCGATGTGGATTGCGACCCTGCCGTACAGCGGATGGTGGAAGAGTATGCCGGCCATCTCGCCGCCGTGCACGCGCTTGATACCGCACCTTTTATCGAAGCGGGTCTGCCTGCTGGCACGGATGCGCAGGCAGTCGCGCTCGACTACCTGCTTCTGGCGGAAAGCCAGTACGAGGTCGAAGACCGACCAGACGCGCTTCTGCGCTTCGTTACCGGCTGGCTGCGTCGCCATTTGCCACTTCATCGCAACCAAAATGTCGTTTTGATCGGAGACGCACCACAGTTCTTCCATAATAGGGAGCGCGTAACGGCGTTCTACGATCTTGAGCTTGCCAAACTTGGCGATCCGATCGCCGATCTCGCCTCGATCCGTGTCCGCGATATCAACGAACCGATCAGCGACGTGGCGGCAGTGCTATCCCGCTATGTCAAGGACAGCGGCAGCGAAATCGACTGGCCGGTACTGACCTACTACACCGTGCTGCTGTTCATTGCCGTGCCGATGATGACCAAGGCAACCTTCCGCAAGGTCTCCCCACATCCTGCCTATGTCGAATATCTGTCGTGGGGCATGGGGGCAACACGTGCAGCACTCGAAGCGATTGCCGAAGGCAAGGGTTATGCACTTGATCCAGTCGAAGCGATCACCTGTGCTCCGCTGCGCGATGCCTTCGCCTGGCGCGACCTTGCACTGCAATGTGGTGCGCTGCCGCCAGAAGGGTTCTTTCGCCAGCCGCCAGCGCAATCACTCGCTTTCTATCTCCAGCGTCTCGCCGAGAGTGGCGATGACATTGAGCGCGCCGAGCTGGAAGACGCGCGCAGCATTCTCGGCATCGCCGATCCCGCTGCGGAAACGCTCGAGACGCAACTTGACGCCTTTGTAGAACAGGCGAGACCGGAACATGACCGGGCATTGGTGCGCTATTTCCACCGACGCCAGATGCGCCGGTTGCAACTGCTGCGGGATTATCCCGGCCCCATCGTCACCCGCGGCCTGGCACCACTCGATCACCTGTTCCCGGATGCCTATCCACGGCCCGCGACCAATTGAGGAGAACCGCGTTGATGAAACTTCACCACCTCAACAACAGCCGCTCTTTCCGCGTGTTCTGGTTGCTTGAAGAACTGGGTCTGCCATTTGAGGTAATCCATCACCAGCGTCACCCGGAAACGCAGATGGGGCCGGCCGCGCTCAAGGCAGCGCATCCCCTTGGCAAAGCTCCCGCACTGGAAACCGAGCATGGTACCATCGTGGAATCCGGTGCCATCATCGATTACATCATACGCCGATATGGTAACGGCGCTTTGGCTCCGGCCAACGATAGCCCCGACCTGCCGCGCTATCTCGAATGGATGAACATTGCGGTGTCAATCGGCACCATGCCAATCATGCTGAAGGTCTATGGCCGTGCCGCCGGGCTTGCCGGCACAGAGTTTGACAGGCGCGCCGACGCCGAATTTGCAGGCGTGCTAGGCTACATCGAACGATCGCTCGAAGGGCATGACTATCTGGTAGGCGATGCCTTTTCCGCCGCCGACATCCAGGTCAGCTTCATTGGCGAACTGGCGCGGGTGCTTGTCGATGTTTCGCCCTACCCCCAGATGATCGATTGGATGAAGCGCCTGCACGCCCGTCCCGCTTTCCGCGCCTCCATCGAAAAGGGCGGAGAATACGCTTACGCCACGTGATCAGGCCGCTGAAGCAGGCCGATGAAACGCGTCGCTCCCGGCAAGCGGTGGCGCATCGGTCAGGAGCATTATGCCGGGCTTTGCGGCAACCACATAAGGCACCGCATGAATGGCATGCATCGCGGTTGCCATGCAGGCATCGTCGGTTGGCATCACGCTTTCGGATCCGATATCGATCCTTGCGTTGATCGTCGGCTCACCCTCAAGATCAATCAGCCAGCCGTGGCCTTGTGGCCATTCCGGCGCGAGGTCTTCGGCCATGCGCGTGAAGTGCTGCAGAACGATGCGCTCGCGCCCTTCGGAAATCACGCGCACGCCGAAATTCATTGCGCCGACGGTTCCTGCCGGGATGAAACCTGACGCCACGTGGAGATCACGCGGGGTGATCGCCACGTTCCGAAAATTCTCGATACGGTCGATTGGCAGACCAAGCACATCGGCCATCAGCATTCCCGAATGACGCCACGTATCGGCCACCAGATCAACATTGGAGAAGGCCGGAGTCGGATCGTCAGGTGCATAGCCAAAGCCCATCAGGTCGAACATCTGATAGGTGCTTGGATACTTGTCATACATCAGCGTTTCTGACGCAATCAGTCGGTCCACCCGCCGGGCCAATCGCGACAGATAGAGCGGCACCGATTCGGCCAGAAACCCCGGCATGATTCCCAGGCCGTGAAAAGTGGAACCGCCTTTCGCGCAGGCTTCGGCAAGTGCAGCTTCCACATCCGGTCCCAGCGACTTGGGATAGTGGCATCAGCCCGCGGGAACCGCACGTGGTGTCCTTGCGCACGCAACCGCTCGGTTACCGCTTCGCCGGTTTCAGAGTTGATATCCGAAAGCATGACACGCGCACCGCGGCGCGCAAAACCCTCTGCCGTCGCCATGCCGATGCCTGCTCCTGCTGCAGTGACAAGCGCGACCTTGCCTGCATAGTTTCCCGGCACCGGATCATATGCCTTCTGGCAATCGCACGTTCAGTGCTGCCTCACCGATTGATGTCGGCCCGAAAACCTGCAGTCGCCTTCCCTCGATTGCACCCAGCAAGGTAATCAAGCCCGCGTCCTGATCGGGTCCGGCCGCCATCACGAAAGCTTCCAGTGCCGCCTCGGCTTCCGGCCAGCGTGCAAAGTCCTGACCCAGAAAAGCGCTGACTTCGGCGATGTTCTGCGCGACCATCGCGGCGCCATAGGTGTCGGCACGGGCAACCCATTCGACGATTTCCAGAGCCTGCCCTTTGTGCCCTTCTGCCACCGCATCCCTCGATGCGATGCCGGAAAGCGTGTCGGCAAGCTTGCGGATTAACGTGGCATTGTCGCCACGCCGTTCTTCCAGCTGTGGCAATTCGGGCAGCGGAACCCCTGCGAGCTTCGACAATGCCAGCAGGATGGACCGGCGAAGCGCCAGATCGAACTGGAGATAGACCGAGTGTGGATCAGCAGGGCGCGGATCGGCAACCGTGCCGGTAAACTGCATCGTGCCAAGCAGCGAAAATTGCAAAACGTGGAATAGTACCGCTTCGTGATCAACCGGCTCCCCAGACGCCTCGGCGTAATAACCGAACAGTTCGGGCATCGGCGCGCCCAACGGTTCGATCGTGTTGCGCATTCCCATGGTCGCCAGATCGACCATCGGATCGCCGATCATGCTGAACTCGAAGTCGTAAAGCTGGGTCATCCTTTCTTCGTGGACAAGGAATTGCCCGGAATCGAACTGGATGAAAGCCGCGCGTGTGCGGTGCTTGGGCACGTTCCGACGGATCCACTGGATCACGAACTCAAGCAGTGGTTCGGGCCGCTTCTTCGTGCGCAGATACTGCGGCAGGTAGGTGTTGAGCCCGACCAGCGCGATCTCTTCTGCACCCTGCGGCACGTTCATGTCCCCGACTTCGGCAAACGCCTCGACCGGAAGCGCGTGCATTGCTGCGACGGCCTTCATGTACGCGCGACCCACCACGCTCTGCTTCTCCGGCGTCAGGCCGGAAAGATCGCGCGTGCCCTTGATCGATTCCATCACGATGCACGGGGGATCGGCCAGATAGCCATAGACTGCGGGAACCGGAATGCCTTGGCCATGCAGCACGGCTATGATGTCAGCCTCGCGCTTCAGGTCAGGAAAAATTGCCACATCGCCGGTACGGTCGCCTCGCAAATGCAATTCAACCAGTTTGCCATCGACCTCAACATCGGCAAACCAGGCAGGGCGCCATCGTACCTGCTGCTCCATCCGCACGATCTTCCCGCCGGTTACCGATTCAACAAAATCGTGGATGCGCTGCACAGCGGCATCGTCGTATTCGGGAACGCCTGTAGTTTCAGCCATCATGCAAGATCCCCACCAGCGGGTGCGAAGGCAGCGGCAGCTGAGCGCGTGTTCATGTATTCCTTGCCGGAAACGATCAGTCCGTCACGCACTATCAGCACGTTATGGTATTCGTTCCGATAAACCGAATTGGGGAACGTCATTTCTCCGCGCACTTCGACCGCGACCCGGTCACCCTCGGCGGTGATGCCGATGATGTCGGCTACCCGCTTGTTGGCGGTCAGTAATCCGTTGCGCACACTGTCGATGAAAGCTTTACGCGACATGTCGCCAAAACCCAGAATCCACCAGGTGCAATCGGGGTGCTGCAGCGCTTCGATTGTGGCAATATCGCCATCGACCACCGCCTGCATATAGCGGCGCGCCACGTTCTTGTTCGCTTCAACATCAGTCATCGTCAGACCTTTCACTTGCCATAGAACAGGTCGGCGATGCCGGCCGTGTAATAGGCGATCTTGTCGGGCTCCAGCCCGTAATGCGGGATTACCGGGGTGCAGGCATCGGCAAAGTCCACCCGTTCGTGAAAACGCCGCAGCACTTCGTCCTTGGGGCCCACCAGTGCGATGCTTTCGACCATCTCGTCGGTACAGGCTGCAACCATTCCGGCGAGATCGCCAGCGGCAAAACAGGCCTGCAAGGCTCGGGCAGGGTCGCCCATGCCGATGCCGTCAAAATAGCGCAGGTACTGCGGCGACTGGCTGTAGAACGCGATATTGGCCCGAGCGTCGTTGATCGCCTCGCGCTTGTCGGGGTTGACCGCCACGAACATCTGCAGGTTGACCGTCACCGCGCTGCGTGGCCGCCCTGCCTTGCCCAGGCCCCGCTTCAATGAAGGCATCGCCACGTCGCGAATCCACTGCGCGTTCCATAATGGATGGCCCAGCAACCCGTCGGTAGTCTCACCCGCCATTTCACAGGCGTTCTGAAACACGGCTGGGAGATAGATCGGGATCTCGGTGCGTACCGGCGGTGCAAGCGTGCGGAAATGTGTCAGGTCAAGCTTGTGGTATTCACCCTCAAGCACACCCAGTTCGCCGGTATGCCCTTTGGCGACGATTGCCCGGATCATGCCGATCACCTCGCGCATGTGCGCAAGTGGCTTGCCATAGGTCGCTCCGAAGGCACCCTCGGTCAGGCTCTGTGCACTGGAACCAAGACCGAGAACGGCACGCCCTCCGCTGATAAGGTCAAGATCCATTATGTTGCAGGCTGTTTCGAGAGGGCTGCGTACAAATGCCAGCGCAATGCCTGTGCCAAGTTTGAGGTTATCGCTGACGGCAGCCGCAGCAGACAGCGGCAGGAAAGGCGCGCCGAATGTCTGCGAAGACCAGATCCCGTCCAGCGCGGCCAGTTCATACTGTTCCACCGCTGCGGCCAATTGCTTTGCTGGCAACGGCGGCAACTGTGCCCAGATGTGCTCGCTTGCAGTCATGCTATGGCCCCGTTCCTAGACATCATAGAGTTCATCGATTTTCAGATCCTTTGCGGCAACGCAAAAGCGTTCCAGCGATGGGAGCGTTGCCTCCTTGGGATTGATGTTTGACTGCCATGAGACCAGGCCCCACACGATCCAGCGGCGATACTCGGTCCATGCCTTGTCGAAATCGATCACAACTCCGTGTCGCGCCAGAACTGAAAGATAGTGTCGCAGAAGATCGCCCTCACCGGCGCGACGGTCGGCTATCCTGATCGAACCGGCCACGAAATAGCTGTAATCGCGCCATGGGTGGCCCTTGCGCACGATCTGCCAGTCAAGGAAAAGTCGACCGCCATCACCAAGGCCGTAGCTGTTGCCAAGATGGGCATCGCCGTGGACGAGGCACAGCGGCGAAGTATCGGCCATGTCGTGCGCGCAGAGTTGCAACCATGCATCACGCAGCTTCTGCGGATTATCGGCAAACCACGCGGGGAACATCGCCACCCGTTCGGGCAGGCGGTTCACCTTCTCATAATGATCCGCCATCATCGCCCAATAGTCGTCGCCCGCATGATCAGGCGACATCGCGCGCTGGAGCCAGGCAGCCGCATCGAGCCGGGGATCGCCCCATGTGTTGGCATGAAGCGTGGCCAGTGCTGTAACCCCGTGCATCGCCTGATCGATGGTGATCGGCTCGACAGAGGTGCCGAACTTGCCGTCCCAGCCTTCCATGTCTTCCAGCACCAGCAAACCCTGTTTGCCGTCGGTGTCATCGTCCCAGTCGGCGTAGAAACAATGCGGCGCTGGCAGATTCAAACCTTCACAAAAGTCCTTGTAGAACCGCGCTTCGTTGACATTTGCCTCGCCACTGAGCGGGCTGCCGGACCAGTTGGACTTGAGGCACAGCTGCCCCGGCAACACCGCAGGATCAGGGCCAGACACCGCTACGCGCACCTTGGTGGTATGGCCCGGAATGATCTCCACGATGTCCATCGCCGTGATGGCGATATCGGGATAGCGGTGTCGCAACACACCCTGAAGCCAAGCGGCGTCTACTGCCGCAAGATCGGTCGGCAGCCGTTGCTCCCGCGCCGGATAGCCCCGCGCTGTAGTCATGGCTGCGCTCGCCCCGCCTGTTCGGCGGCGTAATCCATCATGTCCATCACATGGGCGTGATGGGCGGACATACCGCCATCGATGGCGATGACCTGCCCGTTGATAAAACGCGATTCCGCCGACCCGAGGAACGCCACCAGCGCGGCAATGTCGGCAGGCTCGCCGAGCTCGCCCATTGGCATGTGTCGTGCAATAATGTCGAATTCCTTGCCTGCCACCTTGCGCGAATGGGGTGTGACGATCGGTCCAGGCGCAATGGCATTGCAACGGATCTTCTGAGCGCCGTGTTGTGTCGCCATGTAGCGCGTCATCGAAATGACCGCCGCCTTTGAGGTGCCGTAGGCAATACGCGCGGAATCGCCCAGCATCCCCGAACCTGAAGCAAGGTTGACAATCGCCCCGCCCCCGGCCGCCGCGATATGCGGGATCGCGTGACGGCAGCAATAGAGATAGCCGGTCGCGTTCACGTGTAGCGTGCGCTCCCACACATCGTTCGAAATGGTGACAGCGTTGGTATCGCCCATCATCGTCGCCATGTCGGTAAGCGCCGCATTGTTGACCAACACGTCAAGCCGGCCGAACGCCGCAATCGTGCCGTCAATGGCGGCCTTGACCGCATCTTCATCGCCAATATCCAGCACAAAGGCTGCCGCCTTGTCGCCATAGGCAGATGCCACTTCTCTGGCCGCTTCACCGAATATGTCGGTCACCGCAACGCGTGCGCCTTCATCGATCAGGCGCTGGACCACGGCTTTGCCTATGCCTCCTGCACCGCCGGTCACGAAGGCCACCTTTCCATCGAACCTGTTCATGCCTGGTCATCCTCTCATTGGCAGATGCTGCCCGACGGTTGCCCCGCCGTGGCCGTCCGTATCGGGCGCGAAATCAGATTTTGGGCATGATCTCTTCTGCCACCCAGCGCAGCCGTTCGATAAATTCCGACTTGTCGGTGATCCCCGGCGGCAGTGGCACGATGGTCTCGGTGATGCCGAGATCCTTCAACCAGCCGATCTGATCGATGATCTTCTGCGCATCGCGCGTTCCGGTCGCTCGCGGATCGTCCATCACTTCATGATGCGCCCCAACATTCAGCATTTCGAGCGCGAAGAACACCTCAATGGGCCTGCCGTCATACTCGGGCTGAGACTTGATCAGGTCGATGCACGCCGGAAACGTCTCGGGCGGGGTGCGGAAGGGCGACCAGCCATCGCCGAACTTGGCCACGCGCTTCAACACCGGCTCGGCATCGCCGCCCAGCCAGATCGGAATGCGCGGCTTCTGGATAGGCTTCGGTTCGAACCCGGCGTTCTTGAAATTGACGAACTCGCCTTCGAAGCAAGGGCTGTCCGATGTCCACAGCTCGATCATCGCCGCCAGATACTCGTCCGCCATGCGCCCTCGCTTGTGGAAATCCACGCCGAGCATGTCGAACTCATCCTTGAGCCAGCCCACACCGAAAAGCGCTTCGGCGCGCCCGCCGGTCAGCCAGTCGAGCGTGGACCATGCCTTGGCCTGCACGATCGGACTTTGCAGCGGCAGGATCGAGACAGACGAGGACAGCCGCAGATTCTTGGTACGTCCGCCAAGATAGCCCAGGGCGACGACCACGTGGAAATAGTGATAGCCTGAAAGGTCGTAGTGCTCCGGCGGGATCACGAAATGTTCGCCGAGCATGCACTTGTTGAAGCCCAGCGCGTCGCCTTCAGCAATCAGATCGCCAACATCGGCACCTGAAAGCGCAAATTCCCAAGGCTGCACCATCGCCTTGACGTGCATCGAATTGGGAACGCCCATGTTGAGCTTCATCGTCTGTCCTTCGCCGGTTCGCGCTGTCCCTTGTCAGAGACGCGCTGCTTGCGGAAAGGATCATGCGCAGGCGCTCTGCCGTCACCACCTTCCCAAAGGAAGGGCCCCTTGTGCAGCGGCAATATCGTCCGCCGTATCAATATCTATCGCCAGACCGTTGCGTTGCAGCACTACCGCATGAGGGAGGCGTGCCAGGTGGTGCGCCAGACTGTCCGGCCCGAAAGCGAAACCGACACACGCCGCCTCGCGCAGGGCCAGGGCATTGGTGCCAACGCCATGCCGGTCAGTCGCAATCGCCGCCCCTACCCCGTCCGCTGCGCCGAGCAGCGCGGATACATCTTCGGCACAGAGCAGCGGCAGATCGGCGTGGACGATAACCATCCGCTCGCCCGCCAGCGCAGCGCAAACCCGGTCCAGTTCTGCGTTCAGGCCCTTGCCAAGATCAGGCTCCCATGTGGTGCCCGGAATGTCGAACGAAACGGGCGACAGAACCCGGATCGAACCGATGGCTGAACTGTCCGCCAGCGTGGCGATCACATGGTACGCCATGCCTTCGGCCAGCGCGGCCTTTGCATCGCCATCCAAAGCTTCCGAGAGGCGGGTCTTGCGCTCGGCCGCCGCCTTCAACGGAACGATGGCGGTCCAGCTCATCGGTCTGCAATGCTTGCGGCAAGGTCCAGCGCGGCCTGCGCCACGCGCACCTTGTCCACATCGTTGTGCATCAATGTGGCGGTTCGGGCCACGGCCACGCCATCCGGTGCATCATCGCCCTGATCGATCACCAGCCCGTCGATGAAATCGGCGTAGTGCGCGGCGATGGACGCATTGGCGAGGGGGGTGCCCAGTTCCTCCATCAGCTTTGCGGTCGGCCCCTTCACCGCCTTGCCGCCGATGATCGGCGATACCGCCACGACCGGTGCTTGCGTAGCCACCAAGGCACTGCGGATTCCCGGTATGGCAAGCAGCGGATCGATACTCAGGAACGGGTTTGATGGCGCTGTCACCACCGCATCCGCCCCGGCAATGGCTTCCAGCACGCCGGGCGCAGGAAGCGCGTCGTCCGCCCCATCGAACAGGATACGGCTGACACGTGGAACACAGCGCCGCGCCACGAAATAGTCCTGAAACTCGAGAAGACCCTCATCTGTCTCAAGCTGCGTTGCCACACGCGTGTTGGCCATTGGCAGGATTGTTGCGCCGATGCCAAAGCGGTCCGCCATATCCGCAGTGATCCTGTCCAGCCCGTCACCCGCCGCAAGCCGCGCGGTGCGCAGCACGTGCAAGGCCACGTCGCGGTCGCCCAACTGGAACCAGTCAGGCCCGCCAAGATCGCGCAGGGTTTCCAGAAAGCTCCATGTCTCATCCTCGCGCCCCCAGCCTTGCCGACGATTGGCCTTGCCTGACAGCGTGTAAAGCAGCGTGTCTATATCGGGTGATACGTGCAGGCCCAGATGGCGAAAATCGTCGCCGGTGTTGACGATGGCGGTCACATCGGCTGCGGGCAATATGCGCAGCAACCCCAACACCAGCTTGGCCCCGCCCACACCGCCGGTCAGAACGGTAACTTTCACTGGAACAGATCCTCAGCCAAAGGACGCGTAAGATCCGCCGCAGGTCGCGCAGCGCCTGCCACGCCATAGCCGCGCACGATCACGGCAGGAATGCCTTCACCGCCCTCGCCCATCGCCAGCGCTGCGGCGCTCGCAAGCAGGTCCGCCACGGCAATCTGGGTCACTTCCAGCTTGCGCCCGTCACGGTCCAGCAGCCCGCGCCGATCGTCGATGGCCGGCAGCCCCGCCGCGCCGATGCCCACCGCGACTACACCCATGCGCCAAGGCCTGCCGAAACTGTCGGAAATAACGACCGGGCAGCCCAATGCTTCACAGATCCGCGCCGCCGATGCGTCCGGATCGGTCGGCAGCAGCAGCGCACGCTCTGCATCACCCGACCCGATATTCGACCGGTCGATGCCTGCGTTGGCCATGACCAGGCCCAGCTTGTGTCTTGTGATCAGCACATTGGGCACAGCGCGCACCACGTCGGTCGATTCCCGCAGGACCAGTTCCACCAGGCGCGCATCCTTGCGGGTCACGTCGGCCAGACGCAACGCTTCTGGCCCCGGCGTAACGTCCCCAAGGGCAATCCAGCGCCCCTCCGCCTTGGACACGATCTTCTGCGTCACGACGAGGACATCACGCGGGCCAAGCTGTGTGCCCGCAAGTGTCACCGCCTGATCCAGCGTTGCGATCAGGTCTTCACCCGGCCGCACTTCGCCAATGGCCGAAAGCGGAATGATCTCGATGGCAGACACGTCACACGGATTCCTACGAGGGTTGCGATTCTCCCGTTCAGTCAGTGGGAGCGATCAGTTCCCCTGTGATGCGAACCCCTGCGCCGTCAACCTTATAGGCCTTGTTCACGAAAATCAGGATCGAGGTCATGGCTTCGGCTGCGGCAGAATTGCAAAGCGCACCTGCATGAAGCCCGCGCAGGCCCATTGCATCGGCAAGCGCCACAACTTCGCCGCGCGCTGCCTTGTCATCACCAAAAACCAGTACGTCGCAGCCTACATCGATGTCCTGCGCCAGCTTGTGCGCAGCCACATTGTGGAAGCCCGAAACCATTGTCACGCCTTCGCCCAGCAGGACTTGCGCGCGCACTGCTGCCGAACCTTCGGCAGGCAGTTGCACACGCATCACCTTGGGCGGCATGAGCGGCACTGTCGTGTCGACCACGATCTTGCCCGCCACGTGCGGCTTGATGTCGGCCAGGGTCGCTTCCTGTGCGGAAAACGGGACAGTCACGATGATCAGATCGGCCTGTGCCGCCGCCTCGGCATTGGCCATGCCGACAAGGCCATGCCCCAGTGCAGCCGCCTTTTCCTGCGCCGCCTCGGCCTTGCGCGATCCGATCAGGACCTTGCGGCCCGCGCGCGCCAGACGCCAGGCAATCGCCGCGCCCAGGTTGCCGGTGCCACCGATAATCCCGATGACCTGGTTGCTCATGCCTCACCGCCTGCGGATTGCGCCATGAACCGCTGCATGTCAGCATAGACACCAGAATGTGCGGTAAACCCGCCATCGACAACGATCGATGCGCCGGTGATGTAACGCGATTGGTCAGACGCCAGAAACGCCGCCACTTCGGCAATGTCATCGGGCGAGCCGAGGAACGGCACGAGATTGTGCTCCTTCATCAGCGCCTGCGCCTCAGGCGGCAGGTTTTCGTCAAACGCCTCGGTCATCACCAGACCTACGACCATCACGTTGGCGCGGATGTTCTGCTTGCCATATTGCGTCGCGACATAGCGCGAGAGGTTAAGCAGGCCCGCCTTGGTCGTGCCATAGGCCGGATAATCGAGATCGCCTGCCAGTCCTTTGCCCGATCCGGTAAAGATGATCGAGCCGCCGCCCTGCTTGAGCATGTGGGGAATGGCGTGCTTTGCCGCGAGCATCGAACCGGTAAGGTTGGTGGCAAAGGCCTTGTTCCAGAATTCGACTGTCATATCGGCAATCGCGCCATCTTCGTACATCGCACCGGTCTGCGCCGCGTTGCTGTGCAGGACGTCAAGCTTGCCAAAGACTTCGACTGTGCGCGCAATGCCCGCCGCAATCGAATCCTCGCTGGTCACATCCATGCCGATGGCAAGGCCCTGGCTGCCCAAGGCTTCGATTTCCGCAACCACATCAGCAAGTTTAGATTCCGTCCGCCCGGTGATCGCCACTTTGGCGCCCCGCGCGGCGAACATCTTTGCGGTTGCCCGGCCAATGCCGCTACCGCCGCCGGTGATTATCGCAACTTTGCCCGCAAGCGGACGGTTCAGATCAACCATCATTTTACTCCGTCATTGCCGGACGATGATCCGGCACCAATTCATAAAGCGTTGTACGCTGGCGGGCAGACCGCCCGACACTTGCTGCAAGCGCGATCATTTCCGACGGGCCGAATTCCTGCCCGTTGACCCCACCAGCAGCACGCGTGATCGATTCATCCATAAGGGTGCCGCCGAGGTCATTGGCACCCGCTTCCAGCACTGCCGCGGCGGCATCGGGGCCAAGCTTGACCCACGATACCTGAATGTTGGTCAGTACCGGATGCAAGACGATGCGGGCGATTGCGTGCATGAGCACGGCCTCCCGATAGCTTGGCCCGGATCGTGCCTGCCCCTTGCGCCAGATTGGCGCTTCCATATGGACGAAGGGCAGCGGCACGAATTCGGTGAATCCGCCAGTTTCCTCCTGCAGGCTGCGCACTTGCGCCAGATGGTGTGCCCAGTGGCGATACTTCTCGACATGGCCGAACATGATCGTCGCCGTTGTGCGCAAGCCCACGCTGTGTGCCGTCCGCATCACTTCGAACCATTCGTCCGCGGTGACCTTGTCAGGGCACAGGATGGCACGAACCTCGGGATCCAGAATTTCGGCTGCGGTACCTGGCAGCGTCGAAAGACCGGCCTGCTTCAGCCGCGTAAGGAAATCTTCGAGCGAAAGCCCAAGAGTCTGCGCGCCGTGCATCACTTCAAGCGGCGAAAACGCATGAACATGGATGCTGGGCGCAGCCGCTTTGACGGCAGCGACAATGTCGAGGTAGGTATTGCCATCGTAGTCCGGGTGGATGCCCCCCTGCAGGCAGACCTCGGTAGCGCCCCGCTCGACGGCTTCAGCCGCCCGGCGCGCGATTTCGGCATAGTCTATCCGGTAGGCGGGACCGCGCATCGCCTTGGTGCTGCCTTTGGAAAACGCACAGAACCCGCAGCGATAAAGGCAGATATTGGTGTAATTGATGTTGCGATTGATGGCGTAGGTTACAGTCGGTCCGACAACTCTTGCGCGCAATGCATCGGCCTGCGCGCAAATCGCGTCAAAGTCCTCGCCCTCGGCTGTGAACAATCTGGCAATCGCCGGTTCTTCCAAACGCTCCCCATTGCGCGCAAGCTCGAGAATGCGGGAAATCTCAGCAGTTTTCGGCGCGAGGGCCAGTTCGGGAACGGGATCACCATGACCCACCGCCCAGTCGCTGTCTTTGGGCAGGCCACGGCCATCCACCACCCGCAGCACGGCGGGCGCGATGCGGGGATCGCACCACCTGTTTGCATCCAGAGCATGGCGTGGGCCGATCGCCAGACGCTGGCGCAAGGCTCGGCCGGCATCCGCCGTGGCGTCTGCCAGCACTTCGAGGTGCGGCCAGGGTGCCTCGGGATTGACGTGATCGGGCGTAAGCGGCGACACACCGCCCCAGTCGTTCACCCCTGCACGGATCAAATCCCCCAAGGCGGCTCGATCATGGAGGTTGGGCGGTGCCTGAAGAGTCATTTCCGCACCAAAGATCAGCCGGGCCGCGGCGATCGTCCATTGATGGTCTTCCAGTGTCGGCTCGGGGCGGTCGGCCATCTTTGTGCCCGGCTTGGCACGGAAGTTCTGGATGATAACTTCCTGAATATGGCCAAAGCGATCATTCAGCTCGCGTATCGCCAGCAGAGCCTCAATCCGTTCGAGCCGCGTTTCGCCAATGCCGATCAGCAGCCCGGTGGTAAACGGGACACCCGCCTCGCCAGCAGCCGCAATCGATGCAAGACGGCGTGCAGGTACCTTGTCGGGCGAACCGTGATGTGGCTGCCCTTTTTCGCACAGGCGCTCGGACGCTGTTTCCAGCATGATTCCCATCGATGCAGAATGGGGACGCAGCGCCGCGTAATCAGTCGCTTCCATGAGACCGGGGTTGAGATGCGGCAGCAGGCCCGTCTCTTTGAAGACCAGCTCGGCGACTTCGGCCAAGTAAGACAGCGTGGTTTCATGGCCAAGTTTGGCCAAAGCATCACGCGCTGCTGAATATCGGGCTTCGGGCCGGTCACCCAATGTGAACAGCGCTTCACGACACCCAAGGGCAGCACCGGCCCGGGCGACGGCTAGCACCGCGTCGCGATCGAGATAAGCCTCGGCAACTTGCGCCGGGGTGTGGGCGAAGGTGCAGTAATGGCACACATCGCGGCACAGTTTGGTAAGCGGAATGAACACCTTGCGCGAGTAAGTGACAATTGCGCCGTGGCCCTCAAGCGTCAGAGCCTGCGCTTTTTCAAGCAAGGCGGAAAGCGGCATCGCCTCAAGCTTAGTCAAGATTTCGTCAGCGGAAACCCCGCGATCCTGCCAGATAGCCATCATCCGCGCGCCCGTCCGCTTTCAAGGTGGCGATCAGCCGTGCCAGCGCCCGAGGCAGATACAGCCTCGCCTACCGCCTGTTGAAACATGCTTATCTCTCCCGCGATCCAGCACGCGCCCGCCGAACGAACCTGCCATCACTGTATTGCTTGGACAATGGGAAGACGCGCCTGACCCATCCAAAGATAGGTCGTGGCGCAAAACATTGGAGGTGCCCCATCGCCATCCATCCATCCCGCAAATTTGCCAAAGTTTGATCTGGATCAATTACGCATTCGCCGACTCTCCCATATTGAACAGAATATACAGAAAATGTCCTGTTCGTATCAGGAAGCGACGGAGAGCACACGGATGGCAACCCTCCCCAAAGAACCGAGTGATGTCAAAGCATACGCCGCTCTGGACACCCACGATCCGTTACCCGCCTACAATCGCACTGCCGAGCGCGAACTCATCGCCAAGGCACGCGCGCTACAGCCCATGCTGCTGGCGTCCGCCGGATATGGCGACGAGAACGGCGTGCTTGATCCGGAAGTTTTCGGCGCGCTGACGGACGCCGGTTTCTGGGCGATGGCTGCTCCGCGTCGGTGGGGTGGGCTGGGAACAAGCGCCAGAGCAATGGCTCTGGTCGGGTTCGAACTGGCCAAGGGCGATCCCTCCGTCGGTTGGGTCTATACGGTACTCCACGGCACGACATGGGTTGCCAGCCTTGGCCCGGATGCGTTGCAGGAAGCGATCTTCGGTGCATCGTCAGACCATCCGGTGATCTGCGGCATCGCCAATCCTCCGGGCACACTCGACGAAGTCGAGGGCGGCTACATCGTCAACGGCCGCTGGCCCTATGCCTCCGGGTCCGCCCATGCCAGCTGGGCACAGCTGGGCGTAGCCATCCGCAAGAGCGATGGCACGCTGGACCATGGTGGCTTTGCCTACCTGCGCCGCGAGCAGTACACGATCGATACCACGTGGCACATGATGGGCATGAAGGGCACCGGCTCAAACACCATCGTGGCGCAGGATGCGTTCATCCCGCGTGACCAGTTCTTCCACGTGGCGAAAATCGGCATCGGCGGGCACGAGCCGGGCAAGCGCCATGTTGGCGAGCCATCGGACTACTGGCCGTTCATGCCCTTCCTGCGGGCCACCGCTCACGCCGTCGTAGCGGGTGCCGCCACTGCCATTCTCGAACGGGTGCGCGACGCCGCGAACAAGCGTCCGATCATCTACACCTCATACGGCAAGCAGGCAGACTGCGTGACGGTACAGGCAGAACTGGGCAAGGCCGCCGCACGGATTGCCGCTGCCGAAGCGCTGACGCTCAAGACATGCGACCTCATCGACCAGGCCGGACTGGAACGCCGCCGCCTCACGCCGCAGGAACGCGCGCAGAGCAAGGGCGAAGGCTCGCTTGCCGTCGAACTGCTGAACGAGGCGATCGAGCAGCTTATGTTCCTGGCAGGATCGAGCGCTTACGCCGATGCCAACCCGATCCAGCGCTACTACCGCGATGCCTCATTCGCCATGCGGCACGTCGCGAACCTGCCTTACGTCGGATACGAGATTTTCGGGAAGTCCCTGCTGGGCGTCGAGCCGAACATCTCGCCTGCCGATTTCATCTGACCATTCTTTCAAAACCCCGGACAAGCCAGAAGAGGACGCCCGCAATGCGCATGATTCCGTCCAAGGACATCGTCAACGAAGCGTTGTCACAGATGATCGACCTCGAAAACCGCGAGGTTTCGGTGGCGCTGCTGCACGATCAGGAAATCTACGAAATCGAGCTCGAACGCATCTTCGCCAAGGCGTGGCTGCTGCTCGGCCACGAGACCGAGATTCCCAATGTCGGCGACTATGTCGTCCGCCTGATGGGCGAAGATCAGGTAATCGTGGCGCGCGCCGCCGATGGCCAGGTCCACGTTTCGCTTAATGTCTGCCCACACCGCGCGATGCACGTGTGCCTGTCGGATTCGGGCAATGCCCGCGTGCACAAGTGCATCTATCACGGCTGGGCCTTCCGGCCCGACGGCAGCTTCATCGGCGCGCCGATCGAGCGTGAGCAGATGCACGGCAACATCAAGACCAAGGCACAGCTTGGTCTCAAGAAAGCGCGGGTCCAGCTTTACGGCGGCCTCGTCTTCGCCACATGGAACATTGAAGGCCCAAGCCTTGATGAGTGGCTGGGCGACATGAAGTTCTACTACGACATGCTGTTCGACCGCACAGACGGCGGGCTTGAAGTGCTTGGCCCACCGCAGCGGTTGACCATCGATGCCAACTGGAAGACCGCCGGTGAACAGTCCGCCTGCGACGGGTTCCACACCCTGACACTGCACGGGTCGGTCATTGATATCGGTGCAATGGGCGGCGAGCACGATACCGCGCACGAAAGCGCGCCCGCGATGTACGGCATAAATCTTTCGGGCAACGGCCATTCGCTGCGCTGTATTCCCGCAGACACCAGTTGGTCGTTGGCTCATGGCAAGGGTGATCTCACGCCTGACGAGCGCCTCGAAGCCTTCCCACCGCCGGGGATCACACCCGAACTCCTGCCCGAACTGCGCCGCAAGATGAGCGCCGAGCAGCTCCATGTGCTGGCCAAGGCCCCGCCGGTGGTGGGCGGCATGTTCCCCAACGCCAACATCCTGTTCATCTACAGCCCATTGCGTGACGGAACGCTCGGCTCGGCGCTGGTGCTGCATTCGATCATGCCGCGCGGCCCCCACCAGTTCGAATGGACGACCTACTACTTTGCCGAAAAGGGCACGCCCGAGCACATCAAGACGATGATGCGCGCCGCCGCTACGCAAGGGACCGGCACTTCGGGCATTATCGAGCAGGACGACAGCGATACCTGGCCGCACATGACCGAATCCGCTCGCGGCGTGATCGGTCGGACCGAAACGCTAAAGTATCAGGCGATACTCGGGGAGAACCGCCCTGCCGACTGGCCTGACAAGGCCAAGGTCTATGAAGGTTTCGGCAAGGATGACGCCCAGTGGGAGTGGTGGCTGGCCTATTACCGCCTGATGACCGCCGCCTGACGGCCATGATTTGACGCTTCCCCATAGCGAAAGGATTTCTGCCATGTCCGCCGTTACAACCGCATCCATCACCTATACCCGCAAGGACCAGCGCCGCGATGAAGTGGCCTATGGTTCGCCCGTTCACAACGCCGTGATGGGCTTCCTGATCCGTGAGGCCCGCCTGCTCGATCACCGCGAGCTGGCGGAATGGGCCAATCTTCTGGCCGAAGACCTTGAATACAAGGCACCCGTCCGCATCACCCGCCGTGTCCAGCAATGGGACCAGGAGTTCGGCACGATGGGTCATTTCGATGATGACTACAATTCTATCCAGATGCGCATCACCCGACTGACCACGACCAACAACGCCTGGTCGGAAGACCCGGCCTCACGCGTGCGAAGGTTCATCACCAATGTTTCAGTCTGGGAAACCGATATTCCCG
Source organism: Novosphingobium sp. CCH12-A3 (assembly GCF_001556015.1). Taxonomy (NCBI): domain Bacteria; kingdom Pseudomonadati; phylum Pseudomonadota; class Alphaproteobacteria; order Sphingomonadales; family Sphingomonadaceae; genus Novosphingobium; species Novosphingobium sp. CCH12-A3. The sequence goes on from NZ_LSIA01000138.1 coordinate 88,065, forward strand.
ATGAATACGAGGTTTCGAGCTACCTGCTGCTGACACGCAACCGGGCCGAGGCGAAGGACTACAAACAGCTTTCTGCCGAACGCAACGACCGTTTGCGCATGACCGCAGACGGCTTCAAGATCGCGCGCAGGTCGATCATGATCGATCAGGTCGTGCTTGGCATGCCGAATTTCGCGATCTTCCTCTGACCGATACCCCCTGTCCGGTCCCTTTCGTCAGATAGGGGGCAGGCTTGCGGTCAAAGCCCTACTCTCGCCGCAAATTCGCTTGCATACGACGCATTCAGGAGCCGATTTCATCATGGACCCGATCACTGCCGACCCACTCGACCGCATGGTTGCCGACTACTCGCTCGTCACCAATGGCTATTCGGGGAAGGCACCGGCCAATCCCTATCCGATGTTCGAGGAACAGCGCGCCCGTTGCCCGGTGATGCATGGCGATCTGCTCAAGCAGCACAGCGTACCGAGCATGGCCGATTATATGATGACAGGTCGGCCGACGGTGACGCTGCTGCGCTACAAGGACATCCATTCGGTCCTGATGGATCCGCAAAACTGGCAAAGCTATATCGTTGGCGATGGGTTCGGCGCGGCGGTTGACAACATGTTGCTCACCGCGATGGACGGTAAGGAGCACGATCACTTTCGCGCCCTGCTCCAGCGCCCATTCATGCGCTCGGAAACGCGCAAACTGATGGATACACTGATCAGGCCGGTGCTGATGCAGGAGTTCATCGCCGAATTGCGTCCGCGCGGAAAGGCAGATTTGCTGCGCGATCTGGCGCTGCCCTATCCGATCCGCGCGATATACGAGTACTTCGGCTTCCCGCACGATACCGAACTGCTGCAGAACCTGGCCAGTTGGGCGATTCAGGTCGTTGCCGCTCCGCAGACCGATCCCGAACTTGCAGCAATCACCATTCCGCAATCGATGGTCGCCGGCCAGGCAATGTACGATACGCTGCTGCCGATTGTCCAAGCCTATCGGCAGCGTGGCGAAATGAAAGCCGACATTCTTGGCCACATGATGCAAGTCGATGATAACGGCCAGCCATTCAGCGACGAGCAGATTGCGGCTTTCGTCCGTATGCTTCTGCTCGCCGCAGGAGAAACGACGACGCGCAGCATTGCCAACATGATGGTGCAACTGCTCGAAAATCCCGATGTGATGGAAGAAGTCCGTGCGGATCGCACTCTGGTGCCAAAGGCCGTGCTTGAGACCATGCGCCGCGATCCTACCGCAGGCGCGGTGGCGCGGGTTGCCGCCAAGGACATGGAAGTGGGCGGCATCGCAGTCGCCAAGGGCACGGCCGTCCTACTGTCGATCGCTTCGGCCAATCGCGATCCTGAAGTTTACGAAGACCCCGACCGGCTGTGGCTGAAGCGTCCGATGCGCCCGTTGCTCAGTTTCGGTTTCGGACCTCACATGTGCATGGGCATGCACATGGCCCTCGCGGAAATGGAAGTGGCTCTTGATGCTCTGCTGGACCTGCCCAACCTGCGCTTCGATCCGGCCCATCCGCATCCGCAGATCCGCGGCCTGAACTTGCGCGGGCCAGATGCGGTACCGGTGCTTTGGGACGTTTGAACGTCTGAACTGCGCTTTGTTTCATCATAAGAGGTCGGAACCGGACAAGTCGGTTTCGGCCTCTTTCGTTTTGGTGGCTACAACCTTGGCTATCTTCCGGCAGGGGACACGGACACAGGCCAAGCGCGACCTCTGAAAGGACAGGCCAGGTGACCGTAGCGTTGCCAGTCCGACATCGGGAGAGAGCGATGCGCGAGGTAAGATCGTTTTGTCGGTTCTGCATGGTGTTTTGTGGCACCAAGGTCACGCTCGACGATGAGAACCACATTGTCGGCGTGCGTGGTGACCACGATGATCCCATGAATCAAGGCTACAGTTGCCTCAAAGGCGTGGAGGCTGCGGGGACTTACTACGCCCCCAACCGAGTGCTCCACCCGCTCAAACGGCAACCCGATGGCAGTTTCGCACGTATTCCACTGGAGCAGGCGCTCGACGAAATCGCCGACAAAATGCGCGCGATCGCGGCGCGCGATGGTGCAGATGCAGTGGGCGTGTTTCGCGGCGGCGGGGCAATGCTGAATGCTTCAGCCCAAGCGATGGCCCCGGCCTTTCTGGCAGCGCTTGGGTCGCACAAGAATTTCACCACACTCACCATCGACCAGTCTGCACACATGATCGCAGCCGGACGTATCGGCATGTGGGCCGCGCCACGGCATCCGCTGCACGACAGCGACGTGCGGATGATGTTCGGCACCAACCCGCTGGTCGCGCTCACCGCCACCGATTTCGATTTGTCGAACCCGACCAAGGCGATGAAGCGAGCGAGGGCGCGCGGCATGAAGCTGATCGTGATCGATCCGCGCCGTACGGAAACTGCCAGATATGCCGACATCTTTCTTCAGCCATACCCGGGCGAAGACACCACGATAGCCGCCGGGATGCTCCACATCATTTTCACTGAAGGCTGGCATGACGCCGAGTTCTGCGCGGCGCACGTTGCAGATCTTGATGCACTGAAAGCCGCGGTCGCACCATTCTCGCCGGATTATGTGGCGCGCCGTGCCGGCATCGACGCTGAAGACCTGCACCGTGCCACCGCCCTGTTCGCACGCGATTCGCAGCGGGGTGGCGCGCTGTCCGGCACCGGAGTGTGCATGGGTCCGCACTCCAACCTTGCCGATCATCTGGTAGAGGCGATCAATGTCGTCTGCGGCAGGTTCCAGCGCGCCGGAGAGCGCGTCGTCAATCCAGGAGTCTTGCGCGCCCGGCAGGTCCGCCGGGCACAGGTGATGCAGATAGGTCGATCCTGGGAGCAGGGCTTCAAGAGCCGTATCGGCAACTATGGCACGATCTGGGGCGAGATGATGAGCGGCATTCTGGCCGACGAGATTCTTGCCCCGGGTGAAGGCCAGATCCGGGCACTGATCGCGCATGGGTCAAACCTCGCCAACATCATGCCCGACCAGCGCAAGATAGTGCGCGCGCTCAATTCGCTCGAACTGCTGGTCAACATAGATCCCTTTATGAACGAAACCTCGCAGTTGGCCGACTACATCCTGCCCACCCGCATGGGGTATGAGCGCGCCGACCTGACGATGTATCTGTACGAGAGCCTCTATACGCGGCCTTATGCTCGCTATACCCCGCCGGTGGCAGAGCCCCCGGCGGGAGCCGAACTTGCCGAGGACTGGCAGATCTATTGGGGGCTGGCGCAACGACTTGGGCTGTCGCTCGAGTTCGATGGCGTCGCGCTGGACATGGCAGTGACGCCTGATACGGACAGCTTGCTTGCAATCGTGGCGCGACATGCGCCAGTGCCGTTCGACACGCTGAAGGGCTATGAGCTAGGCCACATCTTCGACGAGGAAGCGCAGTTCGTCGAACCGGCAGACCCGGAGTGCAATGCACGCTTCACGGTCGCCCCGGCTGACGTTGTGGCTGAACTGGCGCAAGTCCATCAGGAACAGCCCCTTCCCGGTGCCTGGACCAGCCAGGGACAGACGTTCACGCACAAGCTTACATCGCGAAGGCTGCGCGAGGTGCAGAACAGCACGCATCGCAATGTTCCGGCGGTGCGCAAGCGCATGCCCTACAACTATGCCTACATGCACCCCGACGATATTGCCGAACTTGGCATCGCGGCGGGCGGCAAGATTGAAATCACGTCCGATGCTGGCAGCATTCCCGCCATTGTTGCCGCAGAGCCCGATCTGAAGCGTGGCGTTGTCTCGATGAGTCACGGATGGGGCGCGTTGCCGGACGAGACTGATTATGAAAGGGATGGTGCCAACACGGGCCTGCTGATCAGCACCGACCGCGATCTGGACCCGATCAATGCCATGCCGCGAATGACGGCGATCCCCGTCCGACTGGCACCGTACGCGCAGGAAATCGCCGCCGAATGACGGCTCACGCAGATTCGTGGGCTGATCGAGGGCGAACCTGATTTGGTGCTGGCGCTCAGGAATGCTTGATCCCCTGAACAGCCCTTGCAGCAATGAAAAAGAGGCCGAAACCGGTTCGAACCGGTTTCGGCCTCTTTCACTTTGCTATTTATCGGTCGATCAGAAGCTCAGTCGAGCCACCACGCCATACGTGCGCGGGTCGCCAACAGCCACCGAATTGACCGGGAAGCTCTTGAGCAGGACGTTCGGTGCAGCAAAGTAACGCTCGTTGGTCAGATTGCGAGCGAACACACCGACATCAAAACCGCTGTCGGCGATGTCCTTCCAGTCCAGACGCGCGTTGACCAGCTTGTAGCCGGGAAGCTGTTCACCATACTGACCGCCATAGTCGCTGGTCATGAACACATCTCCGTTCAACACAAGATCGCCATCCGCCGGACGGAACGGCAGTGTCCAGCTTACTCCGACGGTCCCGGAGAACGACGGAGAATAGCGGTTCACATCATCTGCCGTGAATGCGATTCCGGCTACGGGTGGCAGCGTAACCTTGTCGACCTTGATATGGGTATAGGCCCCGTTGAAAGTCACCGTGAAATTGCGCGATGGGCTGACCGCAGCGTCCAGTTCGACGCCGAAGATGGAAAGATCGGCAGCATTGACCCCGAACGAGGCATTGGTCGGATTGTCCGGCGCGCTCGACGGTACGATCGCCTGCGCGTTGAGGAACTGCAGCGCGTTCTTGTACTTGCTATAGTACACTGCCGTGTTGAGCCGCCCAGTTGCGCCGGAGACGTTGAAGTTCAGCTTCTCACCGATCTCGATATCGGTCAGTCGTTCCTCGCCGGTTTTCTGGAAGGGACGCAAGTCAACGCACTGTCCCGTGCCAAAGCCGCACGCCGGATCGGTGCCACCGGTGGTGAACTGCGTTTCGAACAGCGGCGTGTTGATGTTCACCCCGCGATAGCCACGACGGGTAACAGCATAGAGGAGCAGATCAGGCGTGGCCTTCCAGTCGATGCCGAAGGTCCAGCTGGGGTCGGACCCCTTGTTGGTTACAACGCCCACACCATCGGCCAGGCCAAGTCCTGCCACGGCGCGGCATGCATCGTCCGAGACATAGCTTGTTCCGATAGCGCCGCCACACGCCGAGACGCGATCCCAGCTGTAGCGTGCGCCAGCGTTGACGGTGACCGCATCGGTCAGCTTGTAAGTAACCTGTCCGAACACGGCATAGTTGGTGTTGCGAACGTTGGCGGTCACCACCGAAGCGGGGCTGGCAGGCGTGACGAAGGCTTCGAAGGTCGAACCCGATGGGCCATCGGGCGTGTCATGGCTATAGAAACCCCCGACGATGAAGTTGAACTTGTCAAAGTTGCCGAGGAACTGGACTTCATCGGTGAAGTATTGGCGCTGGACCAGGGCTGAGGCGTGGAACACCGTGAACGGCACGTCCACCGGACTGCCGAACAGCGCACCCGGCAAGGTCGTCGGCCCCAGAGCAGCGGTATTGATCAGCTGATCGCTGCGGTTCTTGCGGTAGCCGAAGATGTTGCGCAGCGTGAAATCACCGAACGAGGCCGATGTGTCGTTCGATATGCCAAAGGCACGGCGATTGGCGCGGCCCGATCCGGAACTGTCGGTGAAGGAACCGAAGAAGTTCTGCCGCTGCTGTGCAAGATATCCTTGCGCCTGCGCGTCCAGCGAACCGCCGACGATGCCGCCCGCTACCGGACCGAGCGCAGGGGCAAAAAGGTTCGTGAAGCTGAAGTTCTGGCGCAGCAGGTGATAGCCCGATGCATACTCACGAGCCTTGAAGTAATCGACCACCGTCGTGTTCTTCAACCAGTCGTTCGGGGTAAACAGGATCGAGGCGCGCGCGCTGTCCTGATGGATGTTGTTGAAGCCGCTACCTCCGTTGATCGAATAGATCAGTGGATCGGACCGACGGATCTGGCCGGCCACGCGGACTGCCAGGACATCCGGGATCAGCGGAACATTCAGCGCGCCCTGCACTTCGCGGTAGTCGAAGTTGCCATAGGTGCCCTGCACGTAACCGCCAAAGTCCTGGCGCGGACCCTGCGGGGTGATCAGCACGGCACCGCCAAGCGTGTTGCGCCCGAACAGAGTGCCCTGCGGCCCCTTGAGCACCTGAATGCTGCCGATGTCATAGGTAGGTACGTTAGAGCCTAGCGACGCCATCGGCACGTTGGCGAAATAGGTAACGACGCCCGGAGTCACTTCGCCGGTCGGGATCTGCCCGATACCGCGAAGCGTGACAGCGGCATTGTCCTTTCCGCCTTCGGACGAAAACGTCAGGCCCGGCGAGATCGTGCGGATGTCCGCGATCGTCAGCACAGTGCTGCGTTCCAGCGAGGCGGGTGAGAACGCCACGACAGACACCGGCACGTCCTGCAGACGTTCATCACGGCGGCGTGCAGTGACGACGATGTCTCCATCCGACGGCACTGCTTCGGCCTGAGTAGCGACATCCGTTTCCGCAACCTGCTGCGGGGCAACGTTTGTGGCAGCGTGGGCGGTTCCAGCAGCCAAAAGCAGCGCGGGCACCGCCGCTCCGCAAAGGAGCTGCGTAAATCTGGCACTCATCTAAAATACTCCCAAAACCCGCAGCCTGATCTGGCGCGGAACCTTGAATCTCAGCGCGGTCTTGCGATCGCCTCTGGCTCTCGCGGGCGCTACAAAAATGCCGCGTGCGCGCTTTCCTATCCAAAGGCAGGGTCTCATCCAATTGTTAGGACATGACTGCAGTTTCAGGAAAAGCGTTGTAAATGTGCAACTTGCGAGTTTTGCCTATTGGTGACGCACGTTTGCAGCGCCATCGGAGCAGATTGGCCTTGGGGGAAGCGGGTTGATGGCGCGTCGATTCACGCTGCGGAAGGGCGCAGCAGCGAATGTCCTCCTACGGACGGAATCAACCGGCGGTAATACCGCTGTCGGCGGCGTAGCATGCGCCATGCACCGACCGCGCGCGATCTGATGCGAGGAACATCAGCGGCTCGACGATGTCATCGGGCTGCGCCGGTGGGCGCAGGCCGATGTAGCGCGCGATCAGGCTCTGATCGACATCCTGCGGAAACTCCAGCGTCGTGGTCATTTCGGTCAGCATCCCTCCGGGCGACAGCGCGTTGATCCGCACCGGCGAATGCATCATTTCCATCGCGAGTGACTTGGTCAGGCTGAGCAGCGCAGCCTTGGTGGCGCAATAGGGTGCGGTGTAAGCCTGGCCGAGGAAAGCCGCGGTCGATACCACGTTGACGACATTACCCTTCGTCGCGATCAGATGCGGCATCGCCGCCTGCATCAGAAAGAACGGCGCATTCACATTGGCCGCGAAGAGTTTGGTCCAGTCCTGCGTCGTCACGTTCTCCAGCGCATGAAAGCGCAAAATGCCTGCGATGTTGCAGAGCACATCAAGCTGGCCGAATGTCTCGACCGTTGTGGCGACCGCGCGGGCGCAGTTGGCAGGATCACCAAGGTCTGCGGCAAAAACCGTGCTCTTGCCACCCGCTTCGGCAATACGGCGCGCCGTTTCGGCAAGGCCCTCAGCGTTGAGATCGGCCAGGCACACTTTGGCGCCCTCTGCGGCAAAGCGCAGGCTGGATGCTCGGCCAAGCCCCGACGCAGCGCCGGTGACCAGAACCACTTTGCCTTCGAACTCGCCTGCAGACATGTCAGTTACCCTTTGCCGGAGCAGCAACCACGGGCGTGATCGCTTGATAAAGGTGGGTCGCCATGCCTTCCATCGAGAAAGCCTCGCTCATGTGCATCTGGCCGGTTTCGACCAATGCGGTAAGCTGTTCCAGCGTCTTTTCAGGTTCATCGGTGTTCATGGTATAGATCGCCATGTACTTCTGCGGCGGCGCGCCTTCGACCGTGCTGTCGGTCAGGCAAAAGCGCTGCGCCGATACGAAACCCGGCACCGACACGACATCAGCCAGATGGCGGTTGCTGTACCATTCGTTGTATTCGTCCTCGCGGCCCGGAACAGGATTGCTGTGCACGACATAGGCAAAGTGCGGCATGATTCTAACTCCAGACCAGCGGCAGCGTGACCGGTTGGATCATGCCGAGATGGTATTCGACAGTGTGCCCGGCTTCCAGCCTGAATTGCGGAAGCCGCTGCAGGAACTCCTCGATGGCAATGCGCATCTCGCGGCGTGCCAGATGCATGCCTACGCAGGTGTGCGGACCGAACCCGAATGAGACATGGCGCGGGTTGCGATCGAAGCGGACGGCTGCAGGGTCGGCAAATTCCTCGGGATCACGGCACGCCAGCGTTGTCGACATGGCAACCTTGTCCCCCGGCATCATCTTCACCCCGCCGAATTCGGTTTCCCGGGTGCAGGTGCGGAAAGTGGTAACTGCGGCATAAGCGCGCATCATTTCGTCGATGGCGTGTGGAATGCGTTGCGGGTTTTCCTTGAGGTACTGCTGATCGGCTGGATTGCGCGCCAGATGAAGGAACTGGTGGCCCATGTTGGTCGAAACGGTATCAAGCCCGCCAATGAACAGGTTGAAGGCAAAGCCCACCAGCTCGTCTTCGTTGAGTTTCTGCCCTTCGACCTCGACGCCCAGTGCATAGCTGATGATGTCTGTGCCGGGATTCCTCCGCCGCTTCTCGATCTGCTCGCGCAGGAAAGCCACGACGTTTCGCGCCGCGCTGGCCATCTTGGCCATATCTTTTTCGTGCAGCAGGCCCATTTCCCATTCGAGGAACTGCGCGGTGTTGCTGAGCGGGAAATCCATCAGTTCAAGGAAAACCTTGATCGGGAATTCGAACGCGAACTCGGACATGAACTCACATGTTCCACGTACCCGGAATGCTTCGATATAATCGGCCGCATAACCGCGAATGCGATTTTCGAGTTTGGCCATTGCCGCCGGCGTGAATAGCGGATTGATGAAGGCGCGGTACTTGCCATGCTGCGGCGGATCGAACTCCACGGGTAGGTTGGTCCAGGTGTCGCCAATCATTTTGGAGTAAGGGGTGAAGTCCTTGCTCGAGAAAGTCGCGGTATCCATGTAGACCTTGCGCAGATCCTCCATGCGCCGAACGATCCAGGCCGGCGTGAAGCCCGGATAGGCGTGCGGCGCGTAAAAGATTGCCGGACCCTCGTGCACCTTCGGCGCCCAGTCACCGAACGGATCGGCCTGCGTGCTCACTCCGAACATATAGGGGAAGGGGCGGACAAGGTCTGCAGGAACGTGTGCAGGAATCACTGGATCGGGCAGCTGGAAATTCATGGCATCGCTCTCCGTTCGCGAAACCGGACAGGCGACAGGCACGAGCGCAGCATTGTACTCCGCTGCGGGTGACCATTTGTTCCGGCTTCCATTCGTAGAAAATATCGGACAGCATGAATCGCAACAAGTAGGATCAGTTTTGACAGGTTAGTATGATAAATATGACTAATGCGGAAAACCGGCCTGTTCTGAAAAATCAGGACGTCAAACCCGAGGACTACGCCGAACTCCGGCGTGCGCTGACGCTGATTTCCGGCAAGGGGTGACTACACGAAAGTGACGCAACTGCACGGTAAGGGCGAACGGATAGCGAACGTCACGCGGCGAGCAAGGAGCTGACGGCGCGCAGCGGCCGCAAGGCATCCGGATCTGGGCGATCTTCGACATTCCAGCTATAGTCCCCTGTCAGCGAGATGTGCTCCCAGCCCAACGGTGCGATGTGGCGTGCGATCTCGTCGGGCGTACCGATGTCAGCCAACGCCATTTCGAGATAGCGGGTGTTCCACAGGATGATGGCGGCGACGAGCAGATTGAGGCCCGATGCCCGATAAGTCTGGTTCTCGAAGCGCCGATCACGCAGCTCGCCGAGTTGGTTGAAGAAGAGCGCGCGGGCGAGCGCATTGCGGGCTTCACCCTTATTGAGGCCCGCCTGGGTGCGCCGGCGCAGGTCAATGTCGCGCAGCCAGTCGAGCATGAAGATCGAGCGTTCGAGGCGGCCAAGCTCGCGCAACGCGAGGGCCAGTCCATTTTGTCGGGGATAGGCGGACAGCCGGCGGAGCATCGCCGAAGCGGTGACGGTGCCGGTGCGGATCGATGTGGCGAACCGCAGCAGTTCGTCCCAATGCGCGGCGACATGACCCAATGCGATCGGCTCGGCCGTCATGCCAGTGAGCAGCTGGCCAGATTCCTGGCCAGGCAGGAGGTGCAAGCGACGCTCCCTGATATCGCGGAGGCGCGGCGCGAAGCGGTAGCCGAAGAAAGGCATGAGGCCGAACACATGGTCCGATGCCCCGCCTGTATCGGTGTAGTGCTCCTCAATCGTCAGGCCGGTCTGATGATACAGCAAGCCATCCAGCACATAAGGCGCTTCGCCGGCAGTCGCCGCGATCACCCTGCTCGCGAAGGGATCATATCGATCCGAGACATGGGTGTAGAAGGCGACGCCCGGTTCGTTGCCGCTGCGTGCGTTGATGTCGCCGATCGCGGCCCCACGACCGCCAGCGTGAAATTGCTGTCCGTCGCTCGACGAAGTGGTGCCGTCTCCCCACAGCGCGGCGA
>NZ_LSIA01000139.1:0-824 GCF_001556015.1 Novosphingobium sp. CCH12-A3
CGACCTGATCGAGCATATCTGCGCCATGCCGCCGATCCCGACCGCGCTCGATGCCCTGCTCGAGCATTATGGGGTGACGGCGGTGGCCGAGGTCACCGGGCGCAGCAAGCGCCTCGTTCGTGATGGTTTGGGCCAGCAGCGCCTCGAGAGCCGCTCGCCGCGGACCAATCTTGCTGAAACCACTGCATTTATGACCGGGGCCAAGCGAATCCTGGTGTTCTCGGATGCGGGCGGCACGGGCCGCAGCTATCACGCCAGTCTCGATGCCAAGAACCAGCAGCGCCGGGTCCACTTCCTGCTCGAACCTGGCTGGCGCGCGGATCGTGCAATCCAGGGGCTGGGGCGCACCCACCGCACCCACCAGGCCTGTCCCCCGCTGTTCCGGCCCGTTACTACCGACTGCAAGGGCGAGGCGCGCTTCACCAGCACGATCGCGCGGCGGCTCGACGCACTGGGAGCGCTTACTCGCGGCCAGCGCCAGACCGGCGGGCAGGGGATGTTCGATGCTTCCGACAACCTTGAGAGCATCTATGCCAAGCATGCCTTGCACGACTGGTACGGGCTGCTCGCGATGGGAAAGCTCAAGAGCACCTCGCTCGCCGAATTCCAGCGGATGAGCGGGCTAGAGCTCACCGACCAGGACGGAATCTTGCGCGAGGACCTGCCGCCGATCCAGCGCTGGCTCAACCGCATCCTCGCCATGAAGATCGCCGTCCAGAACGCCATCTTCGATGAGTTCCTGACCCTTGTCGAAACCCGCGTCTCCGCAGCCAAGGAAGCCGGGACCTTCGATATCGGGGTCGAGACCGTGGCAGTCGAGGCCT
>NZ_LSIA01000014.1:0-2256 GCF_001556015.1 Novosphingobium sp. CCH12-A3
GGGCGCAACCTGGTCGCTACCTTGAGGTCGCGAACAGGACACGCCGCCATCGCCTCGATGGCGTTGCGCATCAGGTTGACCAGCACCTGCTGGATCTGCACCCTGTCGACGAGAACCGGCGTCGCGGCGGGATCGACCGCGAAGAAGCTGCGGATGCCGCGCTCGCGTGCACCGACCAGCGCGAGCTCGCTCGCCTCGGCGACAACCTGCGGCAGATCGTGGAGGCTCTTGTCGACCTCGCCGCGGGCGACGAAATCGCGCAGGCGCCGGACGATATGGCCGGCCCGCAGCGTTTCCTGTGCCGCATCATCCATCACCGACCGTAGCGACACGAAGGGTTCGTCGTCCCGCTCGTCGAGCATGTCGCGGATCGTCTCGAGATAGAGCGCGACCGCGGCAAGCGGCTGGTTGAGCTCATGCGCGAGGGTCGAGGCCATCGTGCCCATCGCGCTCAGCCGGGAGACATGGACCAGCTCTGCCTGCAGTTCCTTGAGCCTGAGCTCATCCTGCTCCTTGGCGGTGAGATCCCGGATGAAGCCGGTGAACAACCGCTGCCCGTCTTCACCGGCCTCGCCAACCGACAGCTGCATCGGGAAGGTCGAGCCGTCGCGGCGCTGGCCGACCACGACGCGGCCGAGGCCGATGATCCGGCGCTCGCCGGTCTGGAGATAATGCGCGATATATTCGTCATGCCGGTCGCGATCGGGCTGGGGCATCAGGCAGGAGACGTTGCGGCCGACGAGCTCGGTTTCCGAATAGCCGAACAGGCGTTGGGCGGCCGCGCTGAACGACGTGATGTCGCCGGTCTCGTCGATGATGATCATCGCATCGGGGACGGTCGCCAGGATCGACTGGAGATGCTGCTCGCGGGTCTCGATTGACGCCCGGACCGCCGCCTCGTCGGTGACATCGCGACTGATGCAGGCAAAGCCTCGATGTGCGTCGCCTTCGAACAGGGCGCTGATCGTCAGGCGCGCGAGATATTCCGCGCCGTTCTCGCAGACCCGCCACGCTTCGCGCTCCAGCGTGCCTTCGTGAAGGGCGGCCGCCAGGTCTGCGCACGGGCGGCCGGCCGCAATCTCGTCGGGCGGGTAGAACAGGTCATGGGGCTGTCCCAGGACGCGATCGAGGGGCCAGCATTCGGCACGCTCGCCTTCTTCATTATAGCTCAGCACGATCCCGGCAGGATCGAGCAGCGTCAGGACATGGCCGCCAGCCTGTCGCAGGAACAACGGCGCAAGCCGCACCACCTCCCTGGCAATCTCGTCCGCCCCGCGCCTCGTGTCGACCATCGGCCGGCTCACATACCTGGCCGGGCGCACGTATCCGGGCGTAGCCCGACCGTGCCACTCAGCGCCGCGCGAGTATGGCCTTCATCTCGTCGATTTCCTGCCGCTGCGAGCGCTTGATCGCTTCGCAAAGCCGGATGACTTCCGGATCGCTGAGCTTTGCTTCCTGGCACATCAGGATCGCCCCGGAATGATGCGGGATCATCGAGCGCAGAAAGGCCGTGTCGCCGATCGTGGTCTGGGTGCGGATGAGTGCAAAGCTGCCGAAGAAGGCGACCAGCGACGCGGCGATCAGCGCGATGTTGGCGGCCTTCGACACGAACATGTGTCGCATGGCGAGGATCATCAGCACCACCATCGGTGCGACCATCATCAGCGTCATGTAGAGCATGTTGAGGTTGTTGTAGAAGCTGTCGAGCCCGTCGATCATGACGAACATCACCAGATACATGATGACGCCGCTGATGACGGTCTGAACGGCAAGGCTCCAATAGGCACCCATCTTCCGGGTGTTCATGTGGGACGAATGGTCCATGGCGTATCTCCTTCGCTCGGCGCCGGCCGACCTGGGTATGAGTGTAACGCCCCGCTCTCTTGTTCGCCCCCGCCATCAGCTGTCCCGATCCTAGAACCAGAAGCGGATGCCGGCGACGAAGCTGGTGGCATGGACGTCCTCGCCCGCAAGCCTCGACAGCCGCGCCGTGTCTCCGGCTTTGCGCAGATAGGAAACGCCGATGTAAGGTGCGAACTGGCGGCTGAATTCGTAGCGCAGGCGCGCGCCGAGCTCTATGTTGACCAGCCCCGAACCGATGTCGTTCTCCGGAATATCCTGCGCGGCGAAATTGACCTCGGCGCGCGGCTGCAAGATCAGGCGCTGGGTGATGCGCTGGTCGTAATAGCCCTCGACCCGGCCCAGAACATCGCCCTTGGTCGAGAGGAACAGCGCGCCTTCGACCTCGAACATGCC
>NZ_LSIA01000140.1:0-9670 GCF_001556015.1 Novosphingobium sp. CCH12-A3
GACCATGCAGCCCGGTGACCACACCCCAAATTACACCTCATTGACGGACGTGACCCTTGATGCAATTCGCAGCAAGGGTTTGGTGGGGTTTGAAGCCTATCTGACATCGCGCGAAATTCGCAATCGTTGGGAGGAAAGCCGCTTGCGCTGGCAAGCACTTGCAGACGCCGCCATGAGGTTGCTGTGATTGGGGTGATAAGGGTCGTTCTGCGTAACCTTTCGCTTCTCATCTGAGTGCCTGAAGCCAACGGCTCAAACCTGACAATCGGTCAGGCCATTGCTGCCCCCCAAGCGCTTCAAGCCAAATACGAGCCTTTACCGGGGCGCCTCGAGGCGCTTCAGTAAGGGTTCGGTAGGATTCGAAGCTTATGTAATCACAGCAGAAATTGGTGTGTGGCTATAGGTGAGCCCCACGCGACTGATACTGCGGGTGGAACAGGCAATGGCGTCCCTTTGAAAGTCCTACATCTTGGGTCGAAAGAGACCCTCATCCGCAAGAATGCTGCGAAGAGACAGCAGCCCCCCACAGCGCCGGTGCCGAACAAGCACGACCCTCGGACCATACTGACTGAAGTTCTCAAACGTCGCTCTCTCAGTGATGTTATCGATCAGATGTGGGCTGCAACGTATAGCGGTGGCATCGTCGAGAACGACTATGGTAGCCGGATCTTCTCACCTTTTCAGGTCGACTTGACCAAACTTCCACCTGCCTTGTGTGACGCAAAGGAGGTATTGCCTCCTCCGGAACTCATACCAGAATCTCGCGAAGATCTAACCGCGTTCCTTGCCAGGCTGATCGTGTCTCCTTTTGACGAGAGCAAGCTGGAGCTGGTCGCGGCTGGCTGGCCTCAATTCTCGGCCCGGCCCATCACCCTCGACGACCACGTGACTCTTCTGCTGAGAATCCGGGAGAAAAACGAACTCATCTACAAGGCGCTGGTGGGTGGCCGATTCCGCAGGATTATCGGGGAAATCCAGCTGCAAAGCCCCAAGAACCCGATCTTTGCCGACCAGCTTGAACGAGCGGTAGTCGTGCAATCTTTGATCTGGTGCAGTCACGATCTTCAGATGGTGATCGCCCGCCAGGCTCAGGCTGTGACGTTTGGCGTGCTGGCTTCAAATCTCAAGAAGGCGACACCTGAGTCGATCCTCAACGTAATGCGAACGAACCGAGAGTTGCTGGCATATGTCCTTGGCCTCTATTTCCGTGGGCATGACTGGACGACCGGTCCGCTTCCTCCGAAGCCTGTAAAGGCGCAGCATGAGGATCTCACCAAGGCGGGCGACGCGGACTTGCGCAGAGTTGCGAAGCAACTGCGCGGTATCAAGGCAGACTTCACCGCCGGTGACATCCACGAGCTGATGTGTGAGATAGCCTTGGCCCTCCGCAGCCCGAGCAGAACGCTTGCGCGCGCAAGATCGCCGCGCTCGAGCAATTCAGACCCCAAGCAGTGGGCTTTCGAGCATTACGGCCTTTCCCGACTTGCGGCCGCGAACGTAGCGATCTTGCGATACGTGCAGGCAGAAAAAGAGTTGCCACAAATCATCCGCGACTTGGTCGAAAAGAAGAAGCCTGATCCGGCCAACCTGTTTGGCGGTCTCCCTGCCTGGACGAGTTCCAACGGCGCGCGTGGCTCTGCGAGCCGTCCGGACGAGTTGCTCATCATGTGCCGCGAGACGTTTCTCCCTTCCAAGAACTCTCGAGACATTTCGGCTGCTCGCAAGGCGCGGGGGCAGGCCGAGAGGTTTCTTCTTGAAATGGGACGACGTGAGGCCACCGATTTTCATGGCAGCGAAACTGATCCACGAAGAGCTTTCTACCTCCTGGACGTCATTCCTGAGCACCGGTTTGCGCTTTAAGGTTGAGCGTCCACAAAGCGACATGGCAATTTGGCGGAGTTTATAGTTGAGCTTCTTGAAGTTCGCTGGATAGAAGGCTTGTTTCTCAAGGGCAAAAACATTGGAATATTTTCCTAATCCTCCTGATGCCACTTCCCTGATGATGTCAGCCCGAAGTTTTGGAAACTATGATTTGGCGGGGGCTCTGGCTGATCTGATCGACAACAGCATCAAGGCCAAGGCGCGCAAGATCTGGATCCGGTGTGATTTCAACGATGGCGAGCCTACTGTCACCATCGTTGATGACGGGGAGGGTATGTCGAAGGCTGAGTTGATCCTCGCGATGCGTCCCGCGTCCACAAATCCACTCGCTGAGCGCTCCCCTGATGACCTTGGGCGTTTTGGCTGGGGTATGAAGTCCGCATCTTTTTCGCAGTGCAGACGCCTTACTGTCATCAGCCGCCAAAAAATGCAGGTCCACGGTGCTGAATGGGACTTGGACAGCATTGATGGTTGGGCGATGGGATTGCTCTCTCCTGCGGATATCGAGGAGTTGGCAAGCACTAAGCTACCCGCCGGTTCGGGCACAGAGGTTATATGGAGCAAGTGTGATCGGCTGTCGGAAAGCGGATCATTGAGCACGATCGCGTTCAATGATCAGATAGCCCACGCAACTGAGCGGCTGTCCTTGATCTTCCATCGCTTTCTGGAAGGGCGGCCGGGCAAGGCAAAGCTTCAGATTTCCATTAACGGTCGACTGCTCGAACCCTTCGATCCTTTTCACACCTCGCACAATGCTACGATACCCCGAGAGCTGGAAACCCTTCACATCGGGCAGCATCAAGTGCAAATTCGGCCTTACATCTTGCCTCATTTCTCGAAACTGGGTGAGTTCGAGCACGAACGGCTGGGTGGTGAGGACGGATTTCTGCGTAATCAGGGGTTTTATGTGTACCGGAACGATCGTTTGATCATTCATGGGACTTGGTTCCGGCTTGCGAAGTTTGGCGAACTATCTCAACTCGTGAGGATTGCTGTCGACATTCCGAACAGCATCGACGACATCTGGAAGATAACCGTCGACAAGAGTGATGCGCAGCTGCCCACGGTATTGCGCAACCGCCTCAAGCAGATCGTGGACAAACTGAAGCGGCAATCCTCAAGGGTCTATCGCTCTAAGGGTGGAAAGATCTCGGATCCTCACAAGGTTGCAGTCTGGTCCAGGTACACCCGGAACAACGAAATCAGCTACTCGGTCAATCGGGATCACCCAATCATCGCAAGGTTGCTGAGCAGCGAGGATTCCAACCTTGCAAAAGCCGCACTCCAGCTCATTGAAAGCAACTTCCCGGTTTCTGCGTTTGTGGAGGACGCCACCACGCGATCGGACTCGATCGGGCAAACCCCCGCCAGTCGTAGCGACATGAAGCGCTTGCTCGACGCTGCAACGCCAGAGATGCTCCTAGATTGCGATGGCGACATGCAGGAAATGATCAAGAAGTTGAAGCGGACCGAGCCGTTCAGCGCGAACTGGCCGATGGTCGAGGAATATCTTACGCAGAAGGGGTGGTGTTGATGGACGATCTCAAAGCCGAGATCGGCTATTTCGCAGCCAAGATCCGCAAGGACTTTTCTGCAGATCTAAGTCGCCTCGCCTCCATCCCACCCGAGGCCATCGATCAGGTCCTTCAACGAGACCCGTTCGGGCTATCCAGGGAGCAGTTGAGCGCTGTCCGGCGTCAGCTGGAGTTCGATTTTTCCGTCCGCCAGGATGCCGGCCACACGATTAAGAGCGACTACGAGCCTTGGCTGCAGGACCGCATGCCCGACATCGATTTCTACTACTGGACCAGGCTGCGCCGGTACTATGTCGAAGATGGCATACTCCCTCCAAACGTCGTAGCTCAGCTGGACCAGGTCACCAATGAAGTTCTAGATTATTGCGGCAATCCCGAGGACGTTGGCGCTTGGAGCCGGCGAGGGATGGTGATGGGGCACGTCCAGTCAGGAAAGACGACCAACTACGCATCCCTGATCTGTAAGGCGGCCGACGCCGGCTACAAGATCATCATTCTGCTTGCGGGGCTCACCAATTCGCTGCGAATGCAGACGCAAGAGCGCCTCGATGAGACGTTTATCGGAAAGAAGTCTCTCTTCGGCCAGTTAAAGCCGGAACTCATGCCGATTATGACCTTCTGCGATGGTCAGAGGATTTACCCGGCGTTCGGAACTACTCGCGACGCGGACTTCAATCGCACATCGGCCAACCAGTTCGGCGTCTCACTGGCCAACCTGAAAGACCCGATCATCTTCGTCGTGAAGAAGAATAAGGGTATTCTCGAGAACCTGCTTGAATGGATCACCCCTCAGGGGCACGGAGAAAAGATCGATTACCCGCTGCTTCTGATCGATGATGAGGCCGACAATGCATCGGTCAACACCCACAAGGATCCCCGCAAATCTACGGCGATCAATGAGGTCATTCGCAAGATCCTGAAGCAGTTCAACCGGTCGTCGTATGTCGGCTACACGGCAACGCCTTTCGCCAACATCTTCATCGACCCGGACACTGAAGATGACATGCGCGGGGACGACTTGTTCCCGAAGCATTTCATCAAGGCGCTGGATGCTCCAACAAACTATGTGGGGGCCACGAGGGTTTTCTCGCCCGAAGGCGATCTTCGATCGCCGATGCTGCGGATCCTCGACGATTACGAAGACATCATTCCTCTATCGCACAAGCGGGACAGGGACATACTGGAGCTGCCAGCTTCGCTTCTGGAGGCGATCAGGGTGTTCGTTCTCGCCCGCGCAATCAGGGTTTTGAGAGGCGACGGGGCAAAGCATTGCTCGATGATGATTAACGTCAGCCGCTTCAACGATATCCAGGATTATGTTCACGGCCTAACCTACACCTACCAGAAACAGCTCGACGATGCGATCAAGGTCAACGCCGGGCTTGGTGCAGCCGGGCTGCGCGACCCCGATATGGCAGCCTTGAAAGTGAGCTTCGACAAGGAGTTCTCGGCCTGTGAATTCAGCTTCGACGAAGTGCAGAAAGCCCTGAACGAAGCCTCCAGAACCATTGTAGTCCGCACTGTCAATATGCGTGGCGGCGTTCTCGACTACGAAGCCAACAAGACCCGAGGTTTGCACGTCATCGCGATCGGTGGCTTGGCCCTCTCACGTGGCCTGACCCTCGAAGGCCTCACCGTAAGCTATATTCTGAGGAATTCTGCAGCATCAGACACTCTGATGCAGATGGCGCGCTGGTTTGGGTATCGCCGAAATTATGAGGACATCTGCAGGCTCTACATCTGCCAAACTTCCGTCGATCACTACGAGTATATCGAGGATGCGGTCGAGGAGCTCCGCGGCGAGCTGAAGCGAATGGAACTGCGCAACGAAACCCCGGAGCAGTTCGGTCTGAAGGTTCGACGAAGCGATACCGGCATTCTCATTACGGCCGCCAACAAGATGCGTAATGCTCGAACCCTGCAGCTCGTGCAGTCGTTCAGCGAGAAGCATGTGGAGGGCTATGCACTACATAACGACAAAGCCATCAATTCGGCCAACCTTGCCGAGGTAGGCAGATTCATGGTCGGGCTCGGAGATCCGCAAAGACCGGATCCTGCGGGCGATAAGGCATTGAACAAGGATATTAGCAAGCACCTCACTTGGACCGGGATTAGCGGCAAACAGGTCTTCGAGCTTCTCAGGAAGTTCCAGTTCCATTCGGCTCAACCATCCCTCGGGCTGATCGATGGAAAGAACTCTCTCTTCAGTGACTATGTGAGCGACCGTCTGAGTGACGAATTGCGGCTCTGGGACGTCGTGATCCCGTTGAACGCCGGCCGAGATCCAGATGCTGCAGGCCCGAAAACGGCAGAGGATATGGCTGCCTTACCTTTGCGTGGCCGAAACAAGGGCCTGGTCAAACCAATGCCAGGTGGTGCAACCTTCAAGCCCATGGGTGACAAGAATAGGATCAGTGACCCGAACGAGGATCCACCGATGCTCTTGCAGCAGTCCCGGCGCGATGAAGCAGTCCAGCTTCGCGCAGACGGTCAATTCAAGGGCGACAGAGCCTTTTGCCATGTCAGGGACCGACCACTGCTGATGGTGCATCTCTTCAAGGTGCACAAGCCCGTCAAGGATCTGGAGCTGGCCGACGTTCCGATCGCGTCGCTGAGCTTCCAGATGCCGAAGTCCTCGATCCAGGCGGTGCCGAAGTCCTACGAGGTGAACTCCGTTTACCGCCGGCAACTCGAAGCCATGGCTTCCGAACCAGAAGACGATGAGGCTCTCCTCGATGAATGATTCCCAGGACGCTTGGTCCGGCATTCCAACCGGAGCATCGAGTGGCACCCGCATCGAGCGGCGGGCCGATGCGTCGCACCCGCTGGATTTCTTTCGCGCGCGTGACGCAAAAGGCCACTACCTTCTCATTCTCAAGGCTGACGAACTCCCCGCAATCGAAAGGCCTCCAACCTTGGCTGGCCTCGTCATTCGTGCAGAAAAGTTCGCTGAGCGCCCAGATGAACTGCTAATCGAATTGGTTGATGCTGAGCAGCTTTCGATCTTCCGGGCCTTGGCCGCCGACATTCTCGAGGCAACGAAGAGTCTTGGCTCCGGAGCAAATGCGGAGGGAGCACTCCGTACCATCAGTCGCATCGAGCGGTGGCAGAATCTGCTTCGGAAGCGAAGGGACCAACTGCTTTCTCGCCAAGCGATTATCGGTCTCGTCGGCGAGCTTCTGTTCCTTCGCAATCGCGTCATGGAAAATGTCGGACCGGCCGAAGCAATTGCGTCTTGGCGCGGTCCTCTCCGAGAAGAACAGGACTTCGCGATCGGCGGCTGGATCGTCGAGATAAAGACCCAGCTATCGACCGCAGATCAGCTCCTGAAGATCAGCTCGGAAGCCCAGTTGGACACCTCGTCCGGCCCAATTGTGCTTGTTCACCAGACGCTGGCTGCAGGCACTCGATCCGAGTCAGGCGCGGTCACCCTGAACGGTCTTGTCGCCGAGATCCGAACCCGATTGCTTGAAAGCGCTCCGGCTTCAATCGACAT
Source organism: Novosphingobium sp. CCH12-A3 (assembly GCF_001556015.1). NCBI lineage: Bacteria > Pseudomonadati > Pseudomonadota > Alphaproteobacteria > Sphingomonadales > Sphingomonadaceae > Novosphingobium > Novosphingobium sp. CCH12-A3. Next base: position 6,913 of record NZ_LSIA01000140.1, read on the forward strand.
ATTCGAAGCTGGCATGATTGCCGCGGGATATGAGGCGCGAGCCGAATACGAGGCCGAAGCATGGCTGCTTGTTCGCAGCAGGCCTTTCGAAGTGGCTGACGCTTTTCCCCGGCTTGTTCCCGCTGCCTTGCCGGCCGGGGTGCAGAAAGTCTCCTACGCCATCCTGCCTTCGGCATGCTCCGCTTTCGAGCGGAACGATGGATGGCTAAAGTCCGAGGTCTTCCATGAGCACTGAGGTCGATCTGCCGGAGGCCTACGGCGAGTTTCACGAGGATCTCCTCCGGGAGGCAAGTTTCAGCGGCGATCCCCAACATGCGGTGTTCTTCCGAATGTTCGCCGATGCCGCGGCCGAAAATGGCGACATCGCGGACCTGAACTACACACCGGCGAGCCGTGAAGGAAGCCGGCCCTATCAGGTTGATGGCTACGCGTGGGACGCCGACCGGGGCGAACTGCATCTGGCAGTCTGCGATTACCATCCCGAACTCGAACTCGAGAAGATCAATGTCGATCGCGTAAATCAGCTTCTGAGCAGAGCCACCCGATTCTGTGAGCTGGCGATTGATGAGGAGTTCGTTTCGTCTCTGGAAGAGACAAGTCCCGCTTTCGAGCTGGCTCAGCTGATCCTTCAGGCGCGCCACTCGATCTCGCGAATCAGATGCGTGATCTTCAGCAATGCCCGTCTCGCCACCATCAAGAAGACGCTCGAGAGTGCCGAGATCATCGGTGCCCAAGCTACCTGCAACGTCTTCGATTTCCCACGATATATTGCCTTCATCAACTCGCAGGGGGGAACCGAGCCAATTGAGCTCGACGTCAAGGAGCTGAACGGGTGCCCGTTGCCGTGTCTGGAGGCGCACGATGGCAATGCAGACTGCAAGTCCTATCTGATAGTGATGCCCGCCAAGCTGCTGGCTCGGGCATATGGACTGTATGGCTCTCGGCTAATGGAGCAGAACGTGCGGACGTTCCTCCAAGCCAAGACAAAGACCAACAAGGGTATCATTCAGACCGCGGTCGAAGCGCCCGAAATGTTCTTCGCCTACAACAACGGCATCACGGCCACTGCAAGTGATCTCGAGCTCGACTTTGACGAGAATGGCATTGCCGGCATCTCGAAGATCAAGAACCTGCAGATCGTGAACGGCGGGCAGACGACCGCGACGCTGTTGTATGCCAGCGATCGCGGCGAAGCTGACCTAGGAAGCATATTCGTGCAGATGAAGCTGTCGGTGATCGATGCGGAGAAGGTGGGCAAGATCGTGCCCCTGATCTCCAGATATGCGAACACCCAGAACAAGGTCAGCGAGGCTGACTTCTTCTCCAACCACGAGTTCCACCAGGAGATGCAGAAAATCTCCCGTCGTCTCGACGCTCCTCGATTAGCTGGTGAACTCGCTTCAACCCGTTGGTATTACGAACGAACCAGAGGGCAGTACAAGAATGATGGCCCCGGGCGATCGGTGACGGAGCGCAAGCGCTTCGAGGCGCTCTACCCCAAGCATCAGGTCGTCCAGAAGACCGATGCGTCGAAGTACTACCTGACGTTCGAGGCGATGCCCCACATCGTAAGCAAGGGCGCGCAGAAGTGCTTCGTCGCCTTCGCGGATCAGATCGATTCCAAATGGGACAACTCGAGGGCGACCTTCAACGATACCTTCTTCAAGGATCTCGTCTGCAAGACCATCGTGTTCCGCTGGCTGGACAAGACGGTCGGTCGCGCTGCCTGGTATCCTGACTACCGAAGCCTGAAGGCGGCGATCATAACCTATACTATCGCTTGGCTGGTCCAGCACCTTAAGGCCGAAAATCGCCAGTTGGATTTCGATCGCATCTGGGCTCTCCAAGAGCCCCAGGATGAGTTGAAAGCATGTCTGGAATTGCTCGCCCCGCAGGTTGCTGCAAAACTCAAGGAACTTGGCGGAGCGCATGGCAACGTGACCGAGTTCGCGAAAAATCCGACCTGCTGGGCGCGCATCAGCAAAAGCCGTTTCGAGATCGAACCGGCCATCAGCCGAGCAACGGTAGATTTCTATGAAGCGAGGGCTCGGGTTCGGGAATCGAGGGCCGAAGGGGCGATCGATCTCGAGATCGAGTTCGATCGCTTGGTCGTCGAAAACCTGCACCGCATGCCGGAAGTTGAACTGGCCGCGAAGCGCCGTTCGATGCTGTCGCCGCTCTCTTCCAGAGCCTTCGGCAAGCTACGAAGAGGCAAGATCAGTTTGACCCAGCCAGAGCGCAATGCACTTAAGCACCTGTTTGGTCGTCTCGATCAGTTCAACGCAGGACCATCTAGCTGGGAAAAGGAGAGCGAAGACGCTTAAGTCAGCAGGTTTCCAGTTCGACTGCCGCTTGCTCCACAAGGGGCGAGAGGAATTCGGCCAGGCCTTTTGCGATCTGTTTTGCCATTAATGGGGGCACCGCGTTGCCAACCTGAACAAACTGCTGCGTCCGGTTACCTTCAAACAAATAGTTGTCAGGAAAGGTCTGCAATCGCGCGGCTTCGCGCACAGTCAGGCTACGGCACTGGCTCAGGTCCGGGTGAATGAAGTAGTGCCCGTCCTTCGAGATGTGGCTAGTGACGGTGGTGGACGGCCGCCCCCAAAGCTGAACGCGGAACCTGTCAGCGAACTTGCCACTCTTCCAATTGTCGTGATTCGGCGCGAGCAGTTCCGGGAACTCGTTAGCCGTAAGCGCGAAATTCGTAATCGTCCGGCGGGACCCGCCTTGCTTGGCGGGGGAGCGATCGGTCTTAAGC
>NZ_LSIA01000141.1:0-19330 GCF_001556015.1 Novosphingobium sp. CCH12-A3
TGCCGACACCAAACTTCGCAAGCAGTTCCTTCGCCTGGTACTCATGGACGTTCATGCGTTATCCCCGTTTCGAACAGGCGCGCCGCACTGGCGCAAAGGTATACGCCGCCATTGGCGCTTGACTCGGAATGCCTTAAGCACAGAGCGGGGAGCTTGAAAAGGAGCGTAAATGCGAGACTCGAAGCTATTTTTGATAACGTCTCGCAATTGCACATTGTTAGGTTCCCCGCTGTGCACGGAGGCGCAGAATGATCGACTATGACCGCCTCCACCAGATCGTTCGTGCTGCCGGCAACATGGCGCTGGGCCTGTGGCCGGGCCATGGCCACGCCCCCCAGGTGTGGGAAAAGACGCCGGGCAGCCCGGTTTGCGATGCAGACCTTGCGGTCGATGCCTTCCTGAAGCGTGAACTGGGCGCGCTGCTCCCTTCGGCCGGTTGGCTGTCCGAGGAAACGGTGGATCATCCCGAACGGCTGGAACGCGGTCTGTGCTGGCTCGTCGATCCCGTGGACGGCACGCGCGACTTTGTGCGCGGGCGGCCGGGCTGGTCGGTTTCGGTAGCGCTGGTGAGCGAGGGGCGGCCGCTGATCGGGGCGCTGAGCGCGCCGGCCCGGCACGAATACTGGTCAGCCGTCGCGGGCCAAGGCGCGGAGCGGAATGGCAGCAAGCTTCAAGCCAGCACGCGCACCGTGCTGGCGGGATCGCGCCAGCACGGTGCGCGTGCCCGCCGACAGCCTGCCCAAGGCCGACGCCGATCTCGTGACCGTCGACAAGCCCAACTCTATCGCACTGCGTATCGCCATGGTCGGTGCCAACGAGGCGGATCTTCTGGCGACGCTGCGCTGGGGCTTCGAATGGGACATCGCCGCCGCCACGCTGATCGCCCGCGAGGCGGGAGCGGTGGTATCCGATGCGTTCGGAAAGCCGCTCGACTACAACAAGCGCGATCCGCGCGCGTTCGGGCTGCTGGTAACCGCCCCGGCGATCCATGCCGCTGCGGTTGAGCGGCTGGCGGAGCGTGCGGCGAAGCTGGCTTAATCGAAATCTTCCGTATCGATCGTCGGCAAAATCGCGCCGGCATAGCGATGGCCGGAGACCGTCTGCTGGTTGATCAGCGCGTCGACCTCGGCAGCGACGACAGCGGGGATTTCCCAGTCCCACCGCGCAATGTTCTCTTCGAGATGTGCAATCTTGCCGGTGCCTGGAATGGCAACGACATGTTCGCCACGTGAGAGGACCCAGGCGAGCGACAACTGCGCAGGAGTGACCCCTTCCCTCGCCGCAATTGTGTTGAACGAATCCACCAGCGCAAGATTCTTGTCCCAGTTCTCGCCAATGAAACGCGGCATGGCCTTGCGAATATCGCCATCGGGCAGCGCTTGCGGATCGCGCAGGCCATTGGCGAGCACGCCGCGTGCCACGGGCGAGAAGGCGACGAAAGCGGTACCGAGATCCTTGCACGCCTCAAGCACGGCGATTTCCGCCTGGCGCGTCCATGGCGAATATTCGGTCTGCATCGCGGCGATGGGGTGAACCGAAGCAGCACGGTGCAGGGTCTCGGCCGACATCTCGGACAAGCCGATGCCACCGATCTTTCCCTCCTTGACAAGGTCGGCCATCGCCCCGACCGATTCCTCGATAGGCACGTTCCTGTCGCGCCGGTGCATGTAGTAGAGATCGATGTGATCGGTCTGCAGCAGCCTGAGCGAGATCTCGAGTTCGCTGCGGATCGTATCGGGATGGCAATCAACGCCGCGCTTCTCGCCGCTGGCAAAAATGCCCATCTTCGAGGCGAGGAACACCTTGTCGCGACGGCCCTTCAGCGCGTTACCGACCTGCGTTTCATTATGTCCCAGGCCATAGAGACGGGCAGTGTCGAAGTGGTCGTAGCCGATGTCGACCGCGTGCTGGAGCAGGCGGATGCCCTCTTCTTCGCTTGGGCGGCCAGCGTAGGCCCAGCTTAGCGACATGCAGCCGAGACCGATCGGGTTGGTCTCGCGTCCGTTGATCTTGCGGCGCTGAATGGGCATCGAACTGGTCTCCTTTGTCAGAGCCGATGCCAGTCTCGGCCCGCGCCGGTCAACGCCCAATCGTATGTTCCGCATGGCAAACGGCGCCGCCCGGGTGGGCGACGCCGCTGACATGTGCTTCAGTGCTTACTGGCCCGAGCGTGCCGCGTTCACATCGTCCTGACTGATGGGGACGATCTTGATCTCGACGCGGCGGTTGGCCTGACGGCCCTGCTCGGAATCATTCGAGGCGATCGGCTGCGATTCGCCGAAGCCCTGGCTGCGAATGCGGGCATACCCCACGCCTCGCGAGATCAGGTAATCGGCCACGGCGCGGGCACGGCGTTCCGAAAGGGCCTGATTGTAGGCGTCCGAACCAGTCGAATCGGTGTGACCATACACGTCGATCAGCGAGTTCGGATACTGGACCAGCGACTGGGCGACGCGATCGAGCGTTGCGGCAAAGCCGGGCTTCACGGTCGAGCTGTCGACGTCGAATGTCACGCCATTGGGCAGATTGACGAGAATGGCGTTGCCGCCATCGGTCTCGGTCACATCAACGCCGGTGCCTGCGGTCTGTTCGCGCAGCTCCTTGATCTGCTTGTCCTTCTGGTAACCGATAACGCCACCGGCCACGCCACCGATGCCGGCGCCGACGATGCGTCCGGTCTTGCCGCCGATCAGCCCACCGAGCAGGGCGCCACCAAGCGCGCCGCCGATGCCGCCGATGGCCGTACGCGAAACCTTCTTTTCGCCGGTGTTGGGATCGGTGACGCAGGCCGACAGACTGACCAGCGAAACCGCGCACAGGCTCGACATAAGAACACGACGGATTTTCATTTCCTGTCCCCTTTTACCAGCATCCGGACACGAGCTTAGCGCCGCAATGCCGCTTTGACAGGGTGAAATACGCCCACTTCGACTGAACGGTTCCCGAACGGGAACTTGTGTTTCGCAATCATCAGGAACAATCCTCGCGCTATTCGCCTTTCCCCCTAAATCTGTTAGGGGCCTTTGCGTGACACCTTTTCCCTGGTCTGACGTCCTCGTGATCCTGGGCCTCGTTGTGCTCAATGGCCTGTTTTCCATGTCGGAACTGGCGATTGTCTCGGCACGACCTGCCCGCCTGAAAGTCGCCGCCGAAGAGGGCAGCAAGGGCGCGAAAGTTGCCTTGGCGCTGGCGGCTGACCCCGGCAAATTTTTATCGACAGTGCAGATCGGCATCACGCTGGTAGGCATCATCGCAGGTGCCTATTCGGGGTCGAGCCTTGGCGGACCGACAGCCGAGCGGCTTCAGGCCTGGGGCTTCCCGGCGCAGTATGCCGACGACGCTGGCTTCGTCATCGTCATCGCCATCACCACGTACCTCAGCCTCGTTGTCGGCGAACTGGTGCCAAAGCAACTGGCGTTGCGCGCGGCGGAACCGATTGCCAAACTGGCGGCGCCGTCCATGGCGCTGATGTCGAAGATCACCGCGCCGTTCGTCTGGCTGCTGGACAATTCCTCCAGCGCGATCATCCGCCTGCTTGGCCTGAAGCAGGGCAGCGAGCAGGAAGTGACCGCCGAGGAACTCCACATGATCTTCGCCGAGGCCACGCGCTCGGGCGTGATCGAGGAGGACGAGCGGGCCATCATGACCGGGATCATGCGCCTTGCCGAACGGCCGGTGCGAGAAGTGATGACGCCGCGTACCGAGCTTCACTGGATCGAACGCAAGGCGAGCGAAGCCGAACTGCGCGAAGCGATCGACGATAGTCCCCACTCGCTGCTGCTGGTGGCGGACGGATCTGTCGATCGCATCGTCGGGGTGGTGAAGGTGCGCGACGTGTTCTCGACGCTGCTGCGCGGGCGCAAGGTGCAACTCGGGCGGCTGATGAAGAAGCCGGCGATCGTGCCTGACCAGCTCGACACGATGGATGCACTCGGCATGATCCAGCAAGCTGAAGTGGCGATCGCACTGGTCCATGACGAGTATGGCCACCTAGAAGGCATCGTCACGCCAGCCGACCTGCTGGCAGCCATTGCCGGGAACTTTGTCGGCCACGCCGATGCTGGTGATGAACCCATGGTGGTCGAGCGCGAGGACGGATCGCTGCTGATCTCGGGCGCCCTGCCCGCCGATGCCCTGGCCGACCGGCTCGGGCTTGACCTGCCTGATGACCGCGAGTTTGCAACCACGGCCGGGTACTGCCTGTCAGTGCTCAAGAAGCTGCCAAACGAAGGCGAGCATTTCCACGATCAGGGATGGCGGTTCGAGGTGGTCGACATGGATGGCCGCAAGATCGACAAGCTGCTGGTGTGCCGGACCAAGGCCATGCCTGCGGTAGCGCCCGATGGCGACGGTTGAAGCTCAAGTCGGATGCTTCGACAAGCTCAGCATGAGCGGGCTTATTTGAGACCATCGCGCCACACCTTCGACGTCCGCTCGTCCTGAGCCTGTCGAAGGATGCCAACGAAAAAAGGGGCGCCGCTGCGGACGCCCCTTTCTTGATCGGCTAACGCCTAAAGATCAGCGTGGCAGTTCGCTCACGCCCATCAGCGCCTGATCGACGGCGCGGGCGCACTGGCGGCCTTCGCGGATCGCCCAGACGACGAGGCTCTGACCGCGGCGCATGTCACCGCAGGCAAAGACGTTGTCGACGCTGGTCTTGTAGTCGACCACGTTGCCCTTGACGTTGCCACGCGGGTCGAGTTCGACGCCGGCCTGTTCGAGCAGGCCCTGCTTGCGCGGGCCGACGAAGCCCATGGCGAGCAGGATCAGGTCGGCCTTGAGCACGAACTCGCTGCCCGGCACTTCCTGCATCTGGCCATTGACCCATTCGACGCGGACGCATTCGAGTCCCGAGACGTCGTTCTCACCGACGACGCGCTTGGTCAGCACGGCGAACTCGCGCTCGCAGCCTTCCTCGTGGCTCGACGAAGTGCGCAGCTTGAGCGGCCAGTTCGGCCAGCTGAGCGCCTTGTCTTCCTTCTCGGGCGGCTTGGGCATGATTTCGAGCTGGGTGACCGAAGCGGCACCCTGGCGGTTCGAGGTTCCGACGCAGTCCGAACCGGTGTCACCGCCGCCGATCACGACGACGTGCTTGCCGGTGGCGGTGAGCGAGCCGCGCGGGGCAGCGCGCAGTTCGTCATCCCCGGCATTGCGCTTGTTCTGCTGGGTCAGGAACTCCATCGCCATGCGCACGCTGGGAAGTTCGGCGCCGGGGATGTTGAGGCCGCGCGGGTCTTCCGCGCCGCCTGCGAGCACCACGGCATCGAAGTTTTCCTGCAGGCTTGCGAAGGAAACGGTCACGCCCACTTCCACGCTGGTGCGGAACTGGACGCCTTCGGCCTCCATCTGCATCGCGCGGCGGTTGATGTGGGTCTTTTCCATCTTGAAGTCAGGGATGCCGTAGCGCAGCAACCCGCCAACACGGTCGTTCTTTTCGAACACCGTCACCGAGTGGCCGGCGCGGGCCAGCTGCTGGGCCGCGGCCATGCCTGCCGGGCCGGAACCGACGACAGCGACAGACTTGCCGGTCTTCTTGGCAGGCACCTGCGGCTCGATCCAGCCTTCCTTCCATCCGCGATCGACGATGGCGCATTCGATCGACTTGATGGTCACCGGCTGGTCCACGATGTTCAGCGTGCACGCCGCCTCGCACGGGGCGGGGCAGATGCGGCCGGTGAGCTCGGGGAAGTTGTTGGTCGAGTGGAGATTGGTCAGCGCTTCGCGCCAGTCGTTCTCGTAGACCAGGTGGTTCCAGTCGGGGATCTGGTTGTTCACCGGACAGCCGTTGTGGCAGTACGGAATGCCGCAGTTCATGCAGCGCGATGCCTGGCCCTTGAGGCCGGCATCATCGTGCGGGATCACGAACTCGCGATAGTGCTTCAGGCGTTCGGCAGGCGCATCGTACTTGCGGTCCTGACGATCGATCTCGAGAAAGCCGGTTGCCTTACCCATTGTAATCTAACCCTTACTCAGCCGCGACCGAGGCGGCTTCGAGGCGCTCGGCCTCCATCTGACGGAGCGCCCGCGCATAGTCGCGCGGCATGACCTTGACGAACTTCGCGAGCGATTCACCCCAGTTGTCGAGGATCTCGCGAGCGCGCTTGCTGCCGGTGTAGAGATGGTGGCGTTCCACCAGCACCCGCAGGCGTTCGGCATCGTGACGCAGCATGTCGCCCATGCCGTAGTCGTAGACATCGATCCCGCGCTGCTGCGGACGGCCTGCACCATCGTCTTCGTCGCGCTCTGCCGAGATCGGCAGGACATCGACCATCGCGCCGTTGACGAGCTGTGCGAAGTTGCCGTCGACGTCATAAACGTAAGCGACGCCGCCCGACATGCCTGCCGCAAAGTTGCGTCCGGTCTTGCCGAGGACGACGACGACGCCGCCGGTCATGTATTCGCAGCCGTGATCGCCAGTGCCTTCGACCACCGCGAGGGCGCCCGAGTTGCGCACCGCGAAGCGCTCACCGCCGACGCCGTTGAAGTAGGCCTCACCGGCGATCGCACCATAGAGCACGGTGTTGCCGACGATGATGTTCTCGGTCGGGTCACGATCGACATGGCTCGGCTGGCGGACGATCACGCGGCCGCCCGACAGGCCCTTGCCGACATAGTCGTTGGCATCGCCGACGAGATCGAGCGTGACGCCATGTGCGAGGAACGCGCCGAACGACTGGCCTGCCACACCCTTGAACGAGATGTGGATGGTGTTGTCCGGAAGGCCCTTGTGCCCGTACTTCTTGGCCACTTCGCCCGAGAGCATCGCGCCGACCGTGCGGTTGACGTTGATGACCTTGCGTTCGAGGCGGACCGGTTCGGCCTTGTCCAGGGCCGGAGCGCTGTCAGCGATCAGGTCCTTGTCGAGCGCGGCTTCGAGACCGTGATCCTGCGTCTCGCTCCAGTTCAGAGTCGTGCCTTCGACCGGCTCCACCTTGTGCAGCAGCTTCGACAGATCGACGCCCTGTGCCTTCCAGTGCGACACGGCCTTCTTCACGTCGAGGCGGTCCACGCGGCCGACCATCTCGGCAACCGTGCGGAAGCCCATTTCGGCCATGATCGCGCGCAGCTCTTCGGCGACGAAGAAGAAGTAGTTGATCACGTGTTCAGGCTGGCCGGTGAACCGCGCACGCAGGACCGGGTCCTGGGTGGCGACGCCGACCGGGCAAGTGTTGAGATGGCACTTGCGCATCATGATGCAGCCCGCCGCGATCAGCGGCGCGGTGGCAAAGCCGAACTCGTCAGCGCCGAGCAGCGCGGCAACCGCGACGTCACGGCCCGTGCGCAGGCCACCATCGGCCTGCACGCAGATACGGCTGCGCAGATTGTTGAGCAGCAGGGTCTGCTGGGTTTCGGCAAGGCCGATTTCCCATGGGCTGCCGGCGTGCGTCAGGGAGGTCAGCGGCGAAGCACCGGTGCCGCCTTCGTAGCCCGAGATCGTCACGTGGTCGGCGCGTGCCTTGGACACGCCCGCCGCCACGGTGCCGACGCCCACTTCGGACACCAGCTTGACCGAGATGCGCGCGCCGGTGTTCACGTTCTTGAGATCGTGAATGAGCTGCGCGAGATCTTCGATCGAGTAGATGTCGTGGTGCGGCGGCGGCGAGATCAGTCCGACGCCCGGGGTCGAGTGACGGGTCTTGCCGATGGTCTTGTCGACCTTGTCACCCGGCAGCTGGCCGCCTTCACCGGGCTTTGCGCCCTGCGCCATCTTGATCTGCACGTCGTCGGCATTGACGAGGTATTCCGCGGTCACGCCGAAGCGGCCCGATGCGACCTGCTTGATCGCCGAGCGCATCGAATCGCCATTGGCAAGCGGCTTGAAGCGCGCCGGGTCTTCACCACCTTCGCCGGTGTTCGACTTGCCGCCGATGCGGTTCATCGCCACGGCGAGCGTGGTGTGCGCCTCCCACGAGATCGAGCCGTAGCTCATCGCGCCGGTGGCGAAGCGCTTGACGATTTCGGCAGCTGGTTCAACTTCTTCAAGCGGGACCGGCTGATCAGCCTTCTTCAACTCCATCAACCCGCGGATGGTGAGCATCCGTTCAGACTGGTCGTTGATCGACTCTGCGAACTCACGATACTTCTCAGGCGTGTTGCCACGAACCGCGTGCTGCAGGTTGGCGATGTTCGATGCCGTCCAGGCATGCTCTTCGCCGCGCAGGCGCAGCTGGTACATGCCGCCCACATCGAGCATCTTCTTGTAGATCGGATTGTCGCCATAGGCCGTGGCGTGACGGCGCACGGTCTCTTCCGCGATTTCCTTGAGGCCAACGCCTTCGATCGTCGTGGCGGTGCCGGTGAAATAGGCATTCACGAAATCGGTCGACAGGCCCACGGCGTCAAAGATCTGGGCACCGCAATAGGACTGGTAGGTCGAGATGCCCATCTTGGACATGACCTTGAGGATGCCCTTGCCGATGGCCTTGATGTAGTTCTTCTTGACGTCCTTGGCCTCGAGCGGAAGCTCCTTGGCAACGCGGATCTGCTCCAGCGTTTCGAACGCCAGATAGGGGTTGATCGCTTCGGCGCCGTAGCCCGCAAGCACGCAGAAGTGGTGGACTTCGCGCGCTTCGCCCGTTTCGACGACGAGACCGGTCTGCATGCGCAGCCCCTGACGGACGAGGTGCTGGTGCACCGCAGCCGTTGCCAGCGCGGCCGGCATCGGAATGCGCGATTCACACTGGGCGCGGTCAGACAGGATCAGGATGTTCTTGTCGGCGAGCACTGCTTCGGTGGCCGCCCAGCACATTTCCTTGATCGCCATTTCGAGGCCATCGGCCCCGCTGGCGGCATCCCATGTCGTGTCGATGGTACCGGTACGAAAGGCACCGTCGAGCGCGGCTTCGACCGAGCGGATCTTGGCGACGTCCTCGTTGGTCAGGATCGGCTGGTCGACTTCGAGTCGCTTGTGGGTACCGGCATCGCGGCCGAGCAGGTTCGGGCGCGGCCCGATCATGCTGACCAGCGACATGACCAGTTCCTCGCGGATCGGGTCGATCGGCGGGTTGGTCACCTGCGCGAAGTTCTGCTTGAAATAGTCAAACAGCAGGCGCGAGCGGTTCGAAAGCACTGCGATCGGCGTGTCGGTGCCCATCGATCCGATCGGATCATCGCCGGCAATGCCCATCGGTTCGAGGAACTTGGTGACGTCTTCCTGCGTGTAGCCGAAAGCCTGCTGGCGATCGAGCAGCGAGGTGGTTTCCACCGGCAGCGCCGCCAGCTCGGGCTCGATCACGTCGAGCTCCTTGAGCTTGTACTGCGCCTGGTCGAGCCATTCTTCGTAAGGCTCGGCATTGGCCAGCTCGGCCTTGATTTCCTCGTCCTCGATGATCTTGCCCTGCTCCATGTCGATCAGGAGCATGCGGCCGGGCTGGAGGCGCCACTTGCGGACGATGTCCTCCTCGCGGAAGGGCAGCACACCGCTTTCCGAAGCCATGCAGATCAGGTCATCACGGGTGATCGAGAAGCGTGCGGGGCGCAGGCCGTTGCGATCGAGCGTGGCGCCGATCTGGCGTCCGTCGGTGAACGCGACGGCTGCGGGACCATCCCACGGTTCCATGAGCGCGGCGTGGTATTCGTAGAAGGCACGACGCTTGGAATCCATCAGCGGGTTGCCGGCCCAAGCCTCGGGCACGAGCATCATGACGGCGTGGGCAAGGCTGTAGCCACCGGCGAGCAGCAGTTCGAGCGCGTTGTCGAGACTGGCGGTGTCAGACTGGCCGTGCGGGATCAGCGGCCACATCTTGTCGAGATCCGGGCCGAGCAGCTCGGATTCCATGGTGCGGCGGCGCGCGTTCATCCAGTTCACGTTGCCGCGAACGGTGTTGATCTCACCGTTATGGGCGATGAAGCGGAACGGGTGCGCGAGCTTCCAGCTCGGGAAGGTGTTGGTGCTGAAGCGCTGGTGCACGAGGCCCAGGGCCGAAACGCAATCCGGATCGCGCAGATCGTCATAGAACGAGCCGACCTGCGTTGCCAGCAGCAGGCCCTTGTAGACAATCGTGCGGGTCGAGAAGCTCGGCATGTAGAGCTGCGTCACGCCGGGAAGATTGTGCTTCTCGGCCATGGCGGCGAGCGGGTTCTGCGTCTGCTTGCGGATGGCAAGGAGCTTGCGCTCGAAAGCGTCCTGATCGGGTGTGTTGGCACCGCGCTTGATGAAGCACTGGCGGATCACCGGCATCGATTCGACGACGGCCTTGCCGAGGCCGTCCTGCGTGGTCGGCACGTCGCGCCAGCCGATCAGTTCCTGGCCTTCCTTGGCGATGAACTTCTCGAAGAATTCGGTCACGAACAGGCGCGCGGCCTCTTCCTGCGGCAGGAAGCACATGGCCACGGCATAATCGCCCGGCTGCGGCAGGTCCTTGCCTTCGGAAGCGGCCCACTTGCGGAACAACTGGTCGGGGATCTGGATCAGGATGCCAGCGCCATCGCCCAGCAGCGGATCGGCGCCGACGGCACCGCGATGGTCAAGATTGTGCAGAATTTCCAGCGCCTGGTCCACAATCGCATGGCTTTTCTGGCCTTTGATGTGGGCAATAAAGCCCACGCCACAGGCGTCATGCTCATTACGCGGATCGTACAGGCCCTGAAGCGGCGGAAATCCCATCTCGATGATCGTCCTACATCCAATAAGGCAATGGCCAAAAAGGCAGCGGCGCGCGAATCACCCTCGCGGAAAAGCGACGAAAATTGCGCGAAGTGCCCCCATGACTGCAGGAAAGTTATTTTGCAACCGCGCAAGGGCATCAAGTGCGCGGTTAATGCCGTAAATACGGTTGCGACATGGCAGAAAGTGCGGCTCCGCCGCGTCTTCCTGCCCGAAAGTGCCGCGGGGGACGTGGAAAACTATCCCTGCGCGGTCATCCGCTGAAGCGTTGCCAGAGCGGCGCGAAGTGCCCGATCGGCCTCTTCGGGATCAGTCAGCCCGCCGGGCGCATCTGGTGACGCATCGGGCAGGACTTCTGCCGGAGTCGAGGGCGCTGCCTGTCCAGGTGCTGCCAGGGGCGAACCCTGGACCGGCAGGATCGAGGGCCGTTCGAACCGGCGCAAGCCACCCTGCAGTGCCGAAACCTGCCCGGGAAAGACCACGGTCGGTTCAACGTCTGCGGGGGCGGGCTCGTCCTCCAGCGCAAGGCCATCGTCGATGCGGGGCGAGTGCTGGCGGAGCGAGGCGGGCCCCATGTCGAGCAGCGAGGGATAGCGCTCTTCCGCGACCTCGGGCTCGGCCGGATCATCGGTGGCGGGTGCGGATGTTTCCGGTACGGACGCAGCCGGTGCGCGCAGGAAGCGGGCGAGCTGCGCGACCCCCTCCTGCTCGTCGTCATCGTCAAGCGGCGTCGTCAGTTCAACGGCAAGCGGACGCAGCCGGACGACTCGCAGATCGTCGCGGACTTCATCAACCCGTTCGGGCTGAGGGGCTGCCACGGTTTCGACGGGAACAGGGTTTTCCGGCACCACTGGAGCCGCATAGGCGGAGGCCTCAAGCGGCGCGGCATCCCGCACGGGGGGTGCATGGCGGGCAATCGCGACGGCAAGACGTTCGACAAGCTGGACCATGCCCAGACCATCAAGCGGCGCGCGCTCGATCGGGGTCACCTGCGCGGCAGGGGCCTGAAGCAGGGGCTTGGGTGCCAGAACAGAGGCAGCGGGGACCTGCTCTGTCGGCCGAGCGGAATCGTGTTCGACATCGCGAGCCGCAACAGACGGCGCTTCAACTTCCTGCGTGAAGGCGGCCGGAGGCGCAAAGGCTGCGAACTGCTCTTCATCCGAATCGGCAGGGGCGGAAAACGGCCCGGCCCCGACCGAGCCCTCGGCCGCGCCTGCAGCGGCTTCGAGCAGACCTTCCAGGGCGAGCGGATCTTCATCGCGGGCGACCGGGGGATAGGCTGGGGAAGCATTCTCCCACGGCAGATAGCCGGGGAGCGGCGCATCCTCGGCCGGAACCTGCGGCTGACCTTCGTCGGCCAGCGACAATGCGCGCCGACGCAACGGCGCCACCAGATCTTCGGCGGGCGCGTCAAGCGGCTCACCAAGGTCCTCGGCAGGGTTCAAGACACGGCGGGGTTCGTCGGAACGATCAGCAGTCTCGTCACTGCGCTGCCTGCGGGCAGCGGACATGTCACGGCGGCGCACCGGCGCGGCCTCTCTGGGTGCGAGCTTGCGCCCTGCCACAAAGCCGATGATTGCGCCCAGCAGCAGCAGGCCAAGCGCCAGCAGCACGCGCGCGGTAAAGCCGAGTGGTGGAGCGGCCGCAGGGACGATTGCGGGAATCCCCAGCGCGACGACCGGACCTTCGAGCAGGGAGGGTGCCACGGCAAAGCTGCCGAGCCCGAAGAACGCTGCGAACCACAGGGATGTCACGACCGGAAACATCGGATGCGCGGTGATGGGCTTTGGCTTGCGCTTTGTCGCGGTCACGTGGGCGTCGTCCTGTCTGTTTCGGTCATCCTGCCGCCACCGGCGTCGCAGCTCAGGCCGCGACTGATGGCAGTTCGTGATTCGGTAACAGGGCTTGGTAAACAGGTAGATAACGTCTGACGTTGCCAGCCCAGTCGTGGCGTTCACGGACGAACGCCTTGGCAACTTCGCGCCGGGTGTGCCATCCGTCGCGGGAGCCGAGCAGATCGGCAAGGGCCTTGGCAAGGCCGGCCGGATCGTCGGGCGGGAACAGGGTGCCGGTCCTGCCGTGCTCGATCAGTTCGCGATGCCCGCCGACGTCCGAGGCGCTGACCAGCTTGCCCTGCGCCATGGCTTCCAGAGGCTTCAAGGGGGTGACGAGATCGGTAAGCCGCATCGCCTTGCGCGGATAACAGACCACGTCGACCAAGGAGTAATAGCGATCCACCTCGTGATGCGGCACGCGGCCCACAAAGCGGATGGCGTCTGCTACCGCCGTTGCCTGCGCCTGCGCGCGCAAGTCCGCTTCGGCAGGGCCCCCGCCAACCATCAGCAGGCGCGCGTCAGGCACGCGAGCGACGATGGCCGGCATTGCCGCAATCAGGTCGTCGAGACCTTCGTAAGGGTAGAAGCTGCCGAGGAAGCCGATCACTGGCCCCTCTCCCAGCTCCAGTTCGTTTGCCAGCCCGGCATCGCGCGGCAGCGGTTCGCCGAACAGGTCGAGGTCGACGCCGTTGGGCATGATCGACAGTTTCTCCGGCGCAAAGCCGCGAGCGATCAGATCGGCCCGCAGGCCTTCACAGATCGTCACGACGCGGTCGGCGCCACTGACGACATCGTTTTCCAGCACGCGCGTCAGCCAGTACCTGGCCGAGCCTTCGCGCCCCGTTCCATTGCCGACGGCGGCGTCCTCCCAGAACGCACGGATCTCATAGACGACCGGGATGCCGAGCTTGCGCCCGGCCCGGAGTGCCGCAAGGCCGCACAGCGCCGGCGAATGGGCGTGAAGCACATCTGGCCGCCATTCGCGCGCGATGGCGACGATGCGCTCGGCCAGCATTGCAACTTCGGACCATTCGCGCACCAGCGGGAGGCCACCCGCGGTGCCGCCAGCGCGGTAAAAGGTCAGGCCATCGACGACTTCGGGATCGCTCGGCATGGGCGCCGTGTGGCGCTGCCCGGTCACGGCGCGCACCTCCAGCCCCATCGCTGCCTGCGCCTTGAGGATGGCGCGGGTGCGGAAGGTGTAGCCGCTGTGCATCGGCAGCGAATGATCGAGAACGTGGAGCACGCGTGTCATGGTCAACGCTCTGCCATGGAAGGCTTAACGCCGCGTCAACCTCGATCGGCTAGCGCAAGTCCTGCAATGATCGACAAGTTCACGATAATCCTGCCGCACGTGCTGATGGCGATCGCCATCTGGCGCCTGCTGCATCGTGACGATCTCAACGACGACCCTTCCCTGCCGAGCCGCAAGACGCCGTTCCGCAAAGGCCGCGAGCAGGCGCCGGGCGGTGGCGATGCTTGACCTGTTCCTGCTGTCCTGCGTGCTCGGCTTCATCGGCGCGGGCTTTCGCAAGCCGTTCATCTTCGTGCTGGCCTACAGCTACATCGACATCGTCGCGCCGCAGAAGGTCAGTTGGGGCATCCTCAGCCACATCCCGGTATCTCTGATCGCGTTCCTTTGCGCTTTCCTCTCGTGGTTCGTGGCCGAGGACAAGAACGGCATCCGCATCTCGCTGCGCCAGTTCCTGCTGCTGACCCTGCTGGTCTACTGCGGGCTGACGACGCAGGCCGCCGACTTCCCCGTGGAAGCGGCGGAGAAGTGGGCCTGGGTGTGGAAGGCGCTGCTGTGGGCGCTGTTCCTGCCCCTCACCCTGCGCACCCGCCTGAGAATCGAGGCGATCACGCTGATCCTGGCTCTGTCGATCGGAGTGATCGTGATCGGCGGCGGGATCAAGACTGCGGCAGGCGGCGGGGGCTACGGCGAATTGCGCCTGCTGGTGAACGACAATACCGGGCTCTACGAAGGTTCGATCATCTCGGCCGTCGCCATCGCGGTAATCCCGCTGGCGCTTTGGCTGTCGCGCTATGGCACGATCTTTCCGCCCGACTGGCGGGTGAAGATCTTTGCCTGGGCGCTGTGCTTTGCCTGCGCGCTGATGCCGATCGGCACGGGCGCGCGCACCGGCCTGGTCTGCGTCGTCGTTCTGGCGGCCATGATCCTGCGCACGGCCAAGAGACGCATGCTGATCGTCTCGGTCATGGCGGCCGGTGCCCTGATCGCGGTCCCGCTCCTGCCAAAGGAGTTCACGGACCGGATGAGCACGATCAGGAACCACCAGTCCGACCAATCCGCCTCGACGCGCGTGGCGGTATGGAAGTGGACGATCGAGTTCGCCAAGCGCCATCCCTTCGGCGGCGGGTTCGAGGCCTATCGCCAGAACAAGCTGACGTACGATACCGTCAAGGCCGACTACGCCGGCGACAACAATGCCGCGCTCGAATACCAGCCGATCGTCGAGCAAGGGCGCGCCTACCATTCGAGCTATTTCGAGATGCTGGGCGAGCAGGGCTACCCCGGCCTGGCGCTATGGCTGTCGCTGCACCTTCTGGGCGTATGGCAGATGGAATTGCTGCGACGACGCTATCGCAAGGAGACCTCCGAAGAGTTCCGCTGGGTCGCGCCGCTTGCCGAAGCGTTGCAGCAGGCGCAGGTCATCTACCTGGTCGGCTCCACCTTCGTCGGCATCGCGTTCCAGCCGTTCTGCTACATGCTGGTCGGGCTGCAATGCGGTCTGTGGGCCTATATCAAACGGGTGCGGACGGCACAGCCGCAGCCTTTCCGCAAGGCAGCGCAGCAGCCTGCGCCGCGCCCCGCCACAGCTTAACCACACACTTAAACCCGCTTGCTCCGCGTCCGGCTTGTCGCCATTGTGCCTGCCGAGAGACATCAGCAGGAGAGCGCATCGCCATGACGACATTCCTTCCGCCCGAGGAAATCAAGGCTCGGATCGGCCAGGTGGTCGGCACCTCGAACTGGATCGAGATCACGCAGGAGCGCGTGAACAAGTTTGCCGAGGCGACCGGCGATTTCCAGTTCATCCACGTTGACCCGGAAAAGGCGAAGCTGACCCCGTTCGGTGGCCCCATTGCGCACGGCTTCCTGACGCTGTCGCTGATTCCGCTGCTGACGATGGAAAGCGATTGCCCGCGGCCCGAACATATCAAGATGGGCGTCAACTACGGCGGCAACCGCACGCGCTTCCTTGCGCCGGTGCGCGTCGGCAAGCGTGTGCGCGGCGTGTTCAAGCTGCTCGAGATGGACGAGAAGCGTCCCGGTCAGTGGCAGCAGACCATGGAGATCACCATCGAGATCGAGGGCGAGGCCAAGCCCGCGCTGCAGTGCGAGTGGATCACGCAGTTCTTTGTCTGAGGCCGGCCAGGCTGGCGGAGATTGCGCGCACCAGATGATATAGCAGGTGCCGCGCAATTGCCGGGGCCTTGGCCAGACCAAGCCCGGGGCGCGCCTTGCAAGCCTGCCACAGCATCCCCAGCCGGGCATCCAGGCGGCTTGCCAGGCCGTGCTCAAGAAGCACCCGCGCCCGCAGTGCGGCATCGTCCACTGCGGCAAGTTCGCGCCGTATGATCTGGCCGACGAGGCGGTGGATCCTGAGCGCGCGCGTGTCTGTCAGGCTCCCCTCATGACGTCGATAGAGATAGAGGTCCTCATCCAGCGTAACAAAGCGGAACCTGCGCGCTGCCCGCAGCCAGAAGTCGTAGTCCTCGACACCGAACAGCGCGGTGTCATACCCTCCAAGCACTTCGGTCACTTCGGCCCGATAGAGAAACGCCGCGCCGATGCGGTTGCCGAACAGGATCTCGGAAGCTGGCCCGACCTTCTGGAAGCCGATGATGCGGCCCTGCCCGTCGATCACGCTGTAGTTGGCGTGGGCAATGGCCGCATCGTGGTTGGCATCTAGCGTCTGGACCAGGCGTTCCAGCATGTGGGGACGCGCGATGTTGTCGTCCGATGTCCAGGTATGCAATGGCCCGCGTGCAGCAGCGAAACCCGTGTTGAGAGCGCCCGGCAGGCCCTTGTTGGGCCGATTGGTGATGATGCGGATGCGCTCGTCGGCTGCGGCATGGCGCGTGAGGATAGCGGGCGTGCTGTCGGTGGAACCGTCGTCGACGCAGATCAGCTCGAAATCTGCAAAGGTCTGGTCGAGGACCGATTGTATCGCTTCATCGAGGAAGGCAGCGCCATTGTGCACCGGCAGCACGATGCTGACGCGGGGCGATGCTCCGCGTCCCGGTCCGCCGATAGAATGCGCTCCCTTGTCCACAAGGCCACCTCTGCCATTTCAAGGCATCCGCGATCTTGCCGGAAAGTTGCGCAATATTGCAGAGAAGTGGAAAGCCGACCTGTGCCGGATTGGCACGGTCGGCTTCGGGATTTGACGCTTCTTGCCGTTATTCAGGCGACGACGCTGAGCTTGCGGCCTTTCGCCTTCTTCTCGAACTGGGCGATCCACTGTTCGACCACCGGGGCGATCGACGAGCGCCAGCGCGAGCCGTTGAAGATGCCGTAATGGCCGACTTCGGGGGCGAGCAGATATTGCTTCATGTCCTCGGGCAGGTTCGGCGTGACCTTGAGAGCAGCCTTGGTCTGGCCGATGCCCGAAATGTCGTCGCGCTCGCCCTCGATGCACAGGATTGCGGTGTCGGTGATCGCGCCAAGGTCCACGGCCTGGCCACGGTGAATGAACTCGCCCTTGGGCAGTGCGTGGCGCTGGAACACGACATCCACCGTCTGCAGGTAGAACTCGGCGGGAAGATCGCAGACCGCGCGATATTCGTCGTAGAAGGCCTTGGTCGCTTCGGCGCTCTCGTCGGCCCCGGCGTTCATGTGCTGGAACAGCTTGTAGTGGCTCATCATGTGACTGCCGAGGTTCATCGACATGAAGCTGGCGAGCTGCACGAAGCCCGGATAGACGCGGCGTCCCTCGCCCGGATAGTTGGTTGGCACGGTGGTGATCACGTTGTGCTTGAACCAGACATAGGGCTTGGTGATCGCATGGTCGTTGACCGCAGTCGGGCTTTCGCGCGTGTCGATCGGCCCGCCCATCATCGTCAGGGTTACCGGGCGGCAGGGGTGCTTGCTGGCGCCCATGATCGCGGTGGCGGCGAAGGCCGGGACCGATGGCTGGCATACCGCCATCATGTGCGCGCCTTCACCGATATGCTCGAGGAAGCCGGTCAGGTAATCGATGTAATCGTCGAGGTCGAACGTGCCTTCGGCCAGCGGCACATACTTCGCATCGGCCCAGTCGGTGATGTAGACCACGCAGCGTTCGAGCATGCGTTCGACCGTGCCGCGCAGCAGCGTGGCGTAGTGCCCGCTCATCGGTGCGACGATCAGCAGGCGCGGCGCATTCTTGGGCAGGCCATCGTGGGTGAACATCTTGAGGTCACCGAACGGGCGCGTAACGACCGTTGTTTCCTTGACCGCATGAGCCGTGCCGTCAACGTGGACGACCTTGATGCCGAACGCGGGCTTGCCGCGCGGCGCTGCTGCATGCGCGAACACATCGAGCGCATTGGCGAGGGTCTGCGAGGGGCCGACGCCCGCCCACGGGTTGCGTGGATCGGTCAGCGCATCGGCCATCATCGAGGCCCAGGCGCTGCCCGCGTTCATCAGCGAGCGCTGGATTTCATAAGCCTTGTAGAGCACTGCGAACACCTTCTGATTATGGCCTGCCCAAAGAGCGGGAGTCGTTTGTATACAGATTGCCGCGATTCGATTGTTTGTGCAACGCAACAAATATCCGGTCATGTTGCGGGTTCCCTAACCGCCCCCTTTCGGTAATCCCCGCCATCGGCTAGGCACGCGGCCATGGACGAGGAAACCAAGAGCCCGCCGACCGCTGCCGAGCCCGCCCCCAAGGCCAAGACCCTCGGGCCGCTGCGCATGATCTGGCGCGAGGCGCTGAAGTATCCCCGCCAACTGGCATTTGCAGCACTGGCGCTGCTGACGACCTCGGCAGCCACACTCGCCATTCCATCGGGCTTCCGCCTGATCATCGACAAAGGCTTTGCCGCTGGCGCCAATGTCGATGACCTGGGACGCTGGTTCCAGTATCTGCTGCTGATCGTGCTGGTTCTGGCGATCGGCACGGCTTGCCGCTTCTACTTTGTTTCCTGGCTGGGTGAGCGCGTGGTCGCCGACATCCGCCTGCGCGTGCAGCAGAATCTCTTGCGCCTGCCGCCGTCCTTCTTCGAGACGAACAGCCCGAAGGAAATCTCCTCGCGGATGACTTCGGACACCGCCATCATCGAACAGGTGGTAGGCACGACGGTTTCGGTCGCGTTGCGCAACACGATCACGGCCATCGGCGGCCTCGGTTACCTGTTCTACCTGGCGCCGAAACTGACGGCGATCCTCATGGTCGGCATCCCGCTGGTCGTCGGCCCGATCGTGTTCTTCGGGCGGCGCGTCCGCAATGTCTCCCGGTCGAGCCAGGATCGCGTGGCGGGCATCGGCGTGATCGTGGCCGAAGTCCTCGGCGCAATGAAGATCGTGCAGGCCTTCGGACAGGAGAAGCGCGAGCTCGAGCGCTTCGGCGAGCGTGTCGAGGCGACCTTCCAGACCGCGCTTCGCCGCATAAGCCTGCGCGCGGTGATGACCGCTATCGTCATCCTGCTGGTCTTCGGCGGGATCACCATGCTGGTGTGGGAAGGCGCCGTCGGCGTCGCACAGGGGACAATCAGCGGCGGCACCATCTTCGCCATCGTCATCACGGCAGGCCTTGTTGCCGGTGCGGCAGGGGCCTTGTCGGAAGTCTATGGCGATCTGCTGCGCGGGGCCGGCGCTGCCGGACGGCTCAATGAACTGCTGCGCGAGGAGCCGGAAATCTCGGCCCCCGCCCGCCCC
>NZ_LSIA01000142.1:0-1891 GCF_001556015.1 Novosphingobium sp. CCH12-A3
AGCCCGGTTGCGCCGAGCCGTCAGGGCAAGAAGGCGATGACGGGCTATTTCAGCCCGGAAATGTCGTTCGCCATGCACATGACCGCCCGCAAGCACGGCATGAGCTTGCAGGACGCGATGGCCGAGGCGTTCAACGACTGGCTCCGAAAGATGGGGGAAAGTCCTGTAGGCAAGTGAGCATGTTCACATGCAAACATATAGCTTAGGGGAAAACTCATGGACGTGCTAATCGTGTCCGCCATCTTCGCACTGGTGATGATCGGATTGTCCATCCGGGCAAACGCCCGTTTCCGGCAGGAAAGGAAACTGCCGATGCAATGGCGGCTTTCACGATCAGAGCCGCTTTCCAATTTGGTGAATTGGTCCGCACCTCGCGTTCTAGCTCTCAGCTTCACGCCCTTCCTTGCGATCTGTGTGCTGGGGCTGTTCAATGTTACCGCGATGACCCTAACGCCGAGGCCGGGGCAGGAGGGGATGCTGTTACCGTCCCCGATCTTTATTGGAGGCGCGTTCGTGGCGGCCCATGTTTTCCAGCTTTGGTTGATCGGAAGGAGCCTGGGCCGAAGTTAAACTCAATGTCGTCATGTTCACATGCAAACATGGCAGTTAACGCCATGACACTGTCCTATTGCCGCCACGATTTTCGGCGAAGCAATCACGCTATGGTAGTTATTAGGCACGCGATCTTTCCTCGTGACACAGCTTCGGTGCTGGGCATCTGGCGTGAGTTCATCGCTAATTCGCCGGTCAATCTCGACTATCAGAATAATGACGCTGAGTTTGCAAACTTGCCTGGGAAGTATGCGGCGCCCAAAGGATGCGTGCTGCTTGCGGACCGGGAGGGGGAAATCGAAGGCTGCGTAGCGATGCGCCAAGTCACACACGAGATATGCGAGATGAAACGACTATATGTTCGTCCCCAGGCTCAGGGACGGCATCTTGGTCGCGCGCTCGCTGAACGTCTGATCGAGGAAGCTCGCACTGTGGGCTACAGCGAAATGAGGCTCGATGTGCAAGCGAAGTTCGTCCCCGCGCGCAAGCTGTATGAGACTCTTGGTTTCGTCGCGGCGGAGCCGATTTCCTTCAACCCGGTTCCCGGCGCATCCTTTCTTGGACTTCACCTGTAGTCGAGTCCGTAGCTATCGACCAGAAAGTGACAAAGGCGGATCAGTCGATATGTTTGCATGTGGACATGAACGCTTGTCCACATAAGGGATCAGCGCAGTGGCTTGCGTTCGTGCCGTTTCTTGCAGAAGCCTAGGAAAGCGGCGCGGGGGCTTTTCAGCTCGGGCTTGCCCATGTCGTGCCACCACGACACCCATTCGTCATAAAGCGCATACACGTCATAGCCTGGCGCGGCCGTCTTGGCGTCGTGCATGGTTTCCGGGTCGATATAGGGCGCATCGTCGCCGGCGTTGGCGAGCGGATCGGGCTTGGACTTGAGGCCCGAGCGGTTGCGGAACAGGATCACGTCATCATTCATCGTCACCGCATAGTCGGGGAAATGGCCGTGGTCCGCGTCATGCTCGCAGACCTTCTTGACCAAGGCCCGTAACACCCGGAGCGGGCTGTTCGAGCCGCATTTCTTTTGCAGCAGCTCCAGGCCGATCTTCCATTCGTCCTTCACGCCGCAATGCTTGCGGGCCAGCTCATACATGCGCCGCTCGAACGGCTTGCGGAGCCGGAAATAGTCGCGGTGAAGCGTCAGAACATTCTTGCTGATGACCGAGCGATAGACCCAATCCGACAGGGTGATTTCCAGATCGAGCATACGGCCGTCGAACGTCTTGCGTGTGATTCTGGCTTCTTCGATCAGCCCGAAAATCCGCGTTTCCTCGACACCGCCCGTCTGGATATTGGTCCGCACCGTGGTCCCGCGCAGGCGGGTGAG
>NZ_LSIA01000143.1:0-633 GCF_001556015.1 Novosphingobium sp. CCH12-A3
AGAGTCGGATTCGAAACTAATTCGTTGAATGACAGTGTCTTGCGGCACGCCGGATGAAGGCTTGTACCGAGGCCGCGAAGAGCCAAGCGGTGGCAGATGCGATGGTCTGCTCGAAGTCCTTGGCAAGTCGGCGATTTCGGTTGAGCCAGGCGATTGTCCTTTCGACAACCCACCGGCGGGGCAAGACTTCGAAGCCCTTGACCGTGTCGGAGCGTTTGATGATTGCGATCATCCAGCTACCCAAAGGCTTCAGGGCATCCTTCAGTTTCTGGCCAGCATATCCGCCATCAGCGAACACGTGCCGCAGCCAGGGAAACCGCTTGATGACGCCGCCCAAGACCATCGGAGCTCCATCGCGATCCTGAATGTCAGCGGTATGGACGACGGCGTGAACCAGATTGCCCTCGGTGTCGGTTAGGATGTGACGCTTGCGTCCTTTGATCTTCTTTCCAGCATCGTAGCCCCGAGGTCCGCCACTTTCAGTGGTTTTGACGCTCTGGCTGTCGATCACACCGGCGCTGGGCGAGGCCTCACGCCCCTGTGCTTCACGGACCAGCATAAGAAGGCCATGGTTCAAGGCCTGCCATAGCCCAGTATCGCGCCATATGTAGAACCAGCGTCGCACCGTTGAGA
>NZ_LSIA01000144.1:0-4053 GCF_001556015.1 Novosphingobium sp. CCH12-A3
ATCGGCGCAGAGCGACAGCCTACCTCTGACTGCCGCCAATCTTTGCAACAGAGCCATTTATTCTAAAGCCTTCTTGCAATGACACCGAAACACCATCGGGCCGGGCGCGGCACGGGTCTGTCAGCGGGGCTGTCTCCAATGCTTCTCATCGCCACCCAATAGCCATAGCATGTGCCTGCGCCTCGACAAGACGCTTCAGGCGACATGGGCCGTCGATTGACGGTAAGGTATCTGTGAAAGCTTCTCCTCGCGGAATGTCTCCTTTGACGCTGGCAGCCTCGGCCAGCCCAGATTTCTCAAAGATCTATAATTTCCTGCCATAGCGCGGCTCCAGCCTAACGGGGATGGGCAGGTCGGGGATGATTGGAAACCGCTAACCTCGTCGGTTGTGCGGCCGTCACATGACGGAGCGGGCGTCGGCAGTCCGAGTTTTCCTCCCCGATACGGAAAACGCAACTATCTCAGCGCCATCGGGGCGAGGGCCGAACGTTGCTGCCGCGGGCGCCAATCCACAAATTGACATGCCGTCATATGACGGCATAAATTATCCTGGAAAGAATTCCATCTTGATCGGAATCAACCGTCACCATGGGTAAGGAGATTGTGAAATGTCTGTTTCGGTCAGTCTTGGCAAAACGGCCTTTGAAGCGCTGTCACCCACGCAGGCCATCGACCCATCCTGGGTTAAATCGGGTCATGTCGAAGAGGCTGGCGAGCTGTTGCATGCGTCAGCGGACGGAAAATATGTCGTGCAATTGTGGGAATGTCGCACGGCGGTCGAGCTCGAAATTCCCTATTATCCCGTGGACGAATTCATCACTATAATAGAAGGTAACGTATTGATAACAGCAGATAAAAATATCACAACGGAATATGTGGCCGGTGATAGCTTTGTCATTCCGAAGGGCTTCGCCGGTAGCTGGCGGCAGGAGGGGCGGCTCCGAAAATATGCGGCCTGCTACCTAGGTTAGGCCTGAAATGTCCAGGGATCTAATGCACTTCCCAGCCGGTTGTGCAGTCCGCGTGCTTTTCGATCGTCGCTCAAGTCTGGCCGCGCCCGCCCAGACTCCGGCAAGGGTATTCTGTGAGCATTGACGGGCAGTCATGTGACGGTATAAATGACCGTCATATGACGGTGTAAATCCGAATCACCGTATCTGGAGAAGCGCATGGCTGGCATTGCTTTTGCTGCTGGATTGAAGGAGCCGCTGATTGGCGTACTCGCAAGCGCGCTGGCGGTTTGGCCCTCCATGGCCAGCGCTGCGTGCGCGCCCGCTCATGGTGCGGTGGTTTTCAAGAAATGTGTCGCCTGCCACGCGGTTGACGGACCGAAGCATGGCGCAGGCCCCAGTCTAGCAGGTGTCGTCGGTCGTCGTTCGGGAGCCGCTCCGGGGTTCAAATACTCCCCGACACTCCGCGATCTCAACATTGTCTGGACGCCGGCCAGCCTCGACCAGTTTCTGATCGGCCCGCAGGCCTATGCTAAGGGAACGCGCATGGCTTTTTCGGGTCTGCGCGATCCGCAGGCTCGGGCCGACCTGATCTGCTTTCTTCAATCCAAGAGTTAAAAGCGCCATGACAGACGATCGAAATAGCGCGCAATCCGGTTCGGTAGCCGCATCAATATCCGACGACGGGGCGAAGGGGCGGCAGGCGTCGCGCCGTGAGCTGTTCACCGCCGCCGGAGCGTCGCTCCTGTTGGCCGTCCCCATGTCGCCTGCTGTGAGCAAGGCGGCCCGCGATACCTCAGCGCGTGCAGCGCCCTCAGTTATTGTCATCGGTGGCGGCTTTTGCGGTGTAACGGCCGCACGTGAGCTAGGCCAGCGCGGCTATGATGTGACGCTGCTCGAGGCGCGTAACCGGCTTGGCGGACGCACCTTCACCGCCGAATTTGCCGGGGAAGCGACCGATATGGGCGGCACCTGGATCCATTGGCAGCAGCCGCACGTATGGTCGGAAATGCAGCGTTATGGTTTGAAGCTGAAGGAGACGCCGGGCGCCGTTGCCGAGGACATCGTCTATCTTGATTATGAAGGCAGGCGACACGAGACCAGGGCGTCCAAGGTCTGGGCCGATCTCGATGCGTCAGTCGCCCGCCTTTTCGGCAATGCCTACGAGACGATGCCGCGTCCGGCCGAGCCATTTGCCGACGACAAATGGGTGAAGGCCGATACGTATTCCATCCAGCAAAAACTCGACGCCACCGACCTGACGCCGGAAATCAGAATCCTGCTCGACACTTGGTGCACGCTTTTCGCTTCGGCGCCGGCCAAGGATGGCGCGTGGATCGACCTGATGCGCCTGTACGCGCTCTGCAGCTACAACACGACGATCATGAATGATGCCACCGCCCGCTACAAGATCGAGGGCGGGACGCGCTCTCTGCTGGATGCGATCGCGGCGGAGGCCGCTGCCGACGTACGGCTCTCGACGCCGGTCAAGGCGGTCAGGCAACTTGGCGACAAGGTCGAAGTCGTGACGGAGGAGGGCGTCCGACTGACGGCGGACGCCGTTGTCGTTGCGGTGCCGATGAACGTGCTCCAGGATATTGCCTTTATTCCCGCTTTGTCAGCGCCGAAGCTGGAAGCATCAAGGCAAACCCATTCGGGCAACGGCACCAAGGTCCATGTGTTGCTCGACAAGGCCTATCCCATGTTTTCGGGGTGGGCCCCCACGGGCAATGTCCCGCTCAACTTCGTCATCTGGGAGGGTGTCAAAGACGGCCAAACCCATTTGATAGGCTTCGGGCCGAGCGCGGAGACGCTCGACGTCAACGACACCAGCGCCGTGCAGACTGCCATCCAGGCCTTCGTACCAGGCGCCCAAGTGGTCGAGTCCTATAGTTATGAGTGGGGCGCGGATCCCTATTCGCAAGGCGTCTGGTGTTTCGCGCGCCCAGGCCAGATGTCGAAGTTCCTCGGACCGCTTCAAGGCGCACAGGGCCGCGTGCATTTTGCCAATGCCGACTGGGCCAGTGGATGGCGCGGCTTCATCGACGGCGCGATTGAACAGGGAGTCGTGGCGGCGCGCCATATCCACCAGCAACTTGACCATTCCGCGGCTCCGGCCCGGCCCGCGGCAAGCTGAGCAAGCAAGCCCGCGCAAATATTCGTGACGACCGGCGGAAGTGGACATTCCGCAGCGGCATTCCATGGGGGAAGAGGATGAAGACGTTTCTATCTATGCTTTTGGGAAGTGCCGGGCTGGTCTGCCTTGCTAGCTCAGCCTTCGCGCAGGTCGTCCCAACGGTAGCCCTCAGTCCGCCGGTGGCCGCAGATGAGCCGTCCGAGGGCAGCGAGATCCTCGTGACCGCGCTACGACGCAATGAAAGGCTCCAGGACGTACCGGTGTCGATCACGGCGCTGAGTGGAGACCAACTGGCCGAGCAGCGAATGGATTCGCCCAATGACCTCGCTGGCTCGGTTCCGAACCTCCAGGTGACGACCTCTGGCGGCGAGGGGCTTCCCATCTTCGCGCTGCGTGGCATTTCGATGTCGGACTTCAGCCTCAACCAGCAGGGGCCGATCGCAACCTATTATGACGAGGTCTACAAGGGGAGCTTCCCGCTCCTTCCGCTCGGTCTCTTCGATCTTGAACGTGTCGAGGTGCTGCGCGGGCCTCAGGGCACGCTTTACGGCAAGAATACTACTGGCGGCGCCATCAACTTCATCAGCCGCAAACCGAGCTACGAAACCCAGGGGGATCTGTCGCTAAGCCTCGGCAACTATGACCGCTATGAAGCAAGCGGTGCGGTCCAGACCGCGCTTGGCGAAAATGTAGCGGCGCGGCTCGCTTTCACCTTTTCCCGTGCCGACGGATGGTTCAAGAACCTGCTTCCCGGAAAGCCGGACATGAACGCAACGCGCCAATATGGCGTGCGCCTGTCCTTCCTGGCCGAGCCCAGCGATGATCTCGAATTCATTCTCCGGCTCTCGACGAGCCTTCAGAACCCGGTCAACTATGGCATTTTCGGACGACCTGGCCCGGATGGCACGGGTGCTGGCGTCTATGAGGTGTTCGGCGGGTCGAGCTATTTCCGCACCGGCCTTGGCA
>NZ_LSIA01000145.1:0-5034 GCF_001556015.1 Novosphingobium sp. CCH12-A3
GAAAATGCAGCCCAATGGCCACACCCGATTTTACACCACATTGACGGACGCGACCCATCGCCAGTTCCGGCACCATCTCCCATTGCGGCTGCGAACAGCCTCTCCGGCGTCCCAAGCCAACTCCAGAAACCGCTGATAGTTCGCGAACTGGACGAGTAGAACATCGTCAGGGACTTGCCCATCTCACCGGCAGGACCGCTCCCGCGCTGGATTGCAGCCAGATCCTTGGCAGCGCCCGCACCTTGGCTTTCACGGACGGCGGAGTCCGCTTCGTGCACCGCTTGGTCTTCGTCCATGCCCGCCGCGATGGCCTTGTTGTACGCGCCGATCCAGGTCGGAATGACGACGAGGCGATCGAAGAAGCTGATGCCGGTGAACCTGTAGCGCTGCACCATTGAAGCAAGGTCAGTCTTGCCAGCGAAGCGGCGCACGCTTTCCCTGATGTCGCGGTCCAGCGTGTCGAAGCGGCTCTTGAGTTCAAGGCTACGATCGAGAGCGAAGGCACTGGCCTCTTTAGGATTGCGCAGCGTCGTGTTCATGCCCGCCGCGAACCAGTGAGGACCAATACGCTCCACCGAGCCGACATAGCCACCAAGCTGAGCGAACATCGTACCTAGGCGGTAAGCCATGCCGACGAGCGCTGTGTCGCCCGCATGAAGGCTTCCAGCTTGCTCATGCCCGCACGATCGTAAACCCATTCATTCGCGATGAATTGCAGCCATGGACGGAACAGGCCCGCAACGTCCGACCCCATCGTTTCCTCAACCGTTGCCAAGTTGACATTACCCTCGATCCCAGCAGTGGGTTTTTCAACACTATCGGTCGGCTGCTGTCGCAATGGATCAACGGATCGTGAGACGAAGCGGTCATTTGCGACGGACTCGGATTACGAGCAGTGTCGCTGTTGGCCTCCCTTCGATCGGTCGCGGCCCAGTGCGATTTAAAATCGCACAAGGCCGCAACTTCCTCCGCATTGGGAGCACTGACCTAAATCGCCGGGAAGTTCACTTCCGTGCCCGCAACGTTGTTGATCAGGTTGGTGAAGAAGATCTCGGCCAACACGGCGACGATTTCGATGATCTGGCCTTCGCTGAACCCGGCTTCCTTCACCGCCTCGATATCCTCTGCCGAAACCTTGCCTCGAGCTTCGGCAACCTTGCGGGAAGGCGGAAGCGGCTGCGGCACGGGGATCGTCCGAGGTGCCCCGGCCAAACCCCGGCC
Organism: Novosphingobium sp. CCH12-A3; assembly: GCF_001556015.1. Classification (NCBI taxonomy): domain Bacteria; kingdom Pseudomonadati; phylum Pseudomonadota; class Alphaproteobacteria; order Sphingomonadales; family Sphingomonadaceae; genus Novosphingobium; species Novosphingobium sp. CCH12-A3. The sequence goes on from NZ_LSIA01000145.1 coordinate 1,222, forward strand.
AAGGCCATCGAGCAGATGCGTCTGGTTGCAGCGCGGCTGATGATCGAGGAGACCCGTCACCCGATGGACCAGATCGCGCTGGAATCGGGCTTCATCGACATCCGTCGTATGCGCGAGGCGTTCGTGCGCCAGTATGGCCAGCCACCACAGACCCCGCGTAGGCTGGCCAAGGCGGCTTAGATGCTAAATCTGGCTCGGTCGTCAAACGTTCGGCTCGCCCCTGTTGTATCACAGCTGAGCAGATCATGGTCTAGTTTTGGGTCGAGCTGCCATTTAGATGTTCATGGCCCTACGACTTTATTTGGTCGGAGACAGCACAAAACACTTTTGAAATTGTCAGGGCACCCTCGAGTATCGGCGGTCCAAGTCTCGTTGATAAACTTCACTGCTATCGGTGACACGCGCACTTATTCTGTAAAGCTCCGCCGGCCGAAACGGCGTGTCGCTCTCGCGCTGCCCTGTTGCTTCGATCCAGCCAGTGTCGAGCATGCGGCGACGGAAGGCGGGCTTGTTGAAGGTGCTGCCAGTGATGGCCTCATGCACGGCCTGGAGATCACGCAGAGTGAAGAGGTCAGGCAGCAGAGAGAAGGCAAGGGGAGCGTAGTCGAGCTTCCCGCGGAGCCGCCCATGCGCTGTTGCAATGATGGCGGTGTGGTCGAATGCGAGCAGCTCGCCAGGTTCTGTGACCGGGCGTAACGCAAGATCTGCTTTCGAAGTAACGGCCTGTTGTAGAACCGCATGTGGCAGCAGAGCAAAGTAGGCGACGCTCACTGTGCGCATCCGTGGATCGCGCTGCGGATCGCCGAAGGTGTACAGCTGCTCCAGCCAGGCGCTGTCCTGCGCGGCAACGCCTGCCTTGCCCACCAGCACGCGTCTTGCGGCATCGTCCAGCGTCTCCTCGATGCCAACGAACCCGCCCGGCAGCGCAAGCGCGCCGACGTACGGCTCTTCGCCCCGGCGCTGCAGCAGGACCGACAGAACACCGTCGGCGACGGTCATCAGCACGAGGTCGACAGTAACGGCGAAGGGTGGATGGCTCATGGCGATTAACTTATATCTTGACTGGATATAAGTCCAGTGCGCATAAGGTTGCAGCGAGTCGGGGAGTCCGCCTCGCTACGATCATCTGGGGGAGCCTCGGATATGAGCAAGTTCGATTTCGGCGTCTTCATCGGACGCTTCCAGCCACTGCACATCGGCCACGAACACGTCATCGCGCGCACGCTCGATCAGGTCGAGCGGCTGATTGTGCTGGTGGGATCGGCCAACGTCGCACGCGACCCACGCAATCCCTTCACTTATGCCGAGCGGGAGGCGATGCTGCGTTCCGCCTTCCGGCACGAAGTGGCACAGGGCCGCCTGATCATCGCCCCCATCGACGATCACCTCTATTCCGACATCGCCTGGGTCACGCAGGTCCAGCGCAAGGTTCGCGCACTGGTGCTCGAGCATGGCAACGGTCACGGCTTCCAGAACCATGGGCTGAGCGATTTCCGTGTCGCTCTGGCAGGATATGGCAAGGATGCCTCATCCTATTACCTCAAGCTGTTTCCGGAGTGGGAGAGCCTGCAGGTCGAGAGCCAGTACGGCACCTTCTCGTCGAGCGACGTGCGCCAGCGCTATTTCCAGCGCATCCCTGAAGTGCCCGCCGCCATCCTCTCTGCAGGTGTTGCAGACTTCCTGCGCGAGTTCATGCTGGGGGAGACCTTCAAGGCGCTGCTTGAGGAAGCCGAGTTCCTCGGGGCCTATCCGGCGCAATGGGGCAACGGTCCCTTCGTCACCGCCGATGCGGTCGTCGTCCAGTCAGGCCATATCCTGCTGGTCGAACGGGGACGGGCGCCCGGCAAGGGCCTGCTCGCGCTCCCGGGCGGTTTCGTCAATCCGTCCGAGCGCATTCGCGACGCCGCCATCCGCGAGCTGCGCGAGGAAACCGCGATCAGCGACGGCAAGGGCCAGATCCCCCCGGCCATGCTCGCAAGCTTCATCGAGGATGCGCGGACGCGGGTGTTCGATGCGCCGAACCGTTCCTTGCGTGGTCGTATCATCACCCACGCCTTCCTGTTCCGCCTGCCCGAACGCCGCAAGCTGTTCAGCGTGAAGGGCGGTGACGATGCGGCGCACGCGCAGTGGTACCGCTTTGGCGATCTATCGCCCGAGATGCTGTTCGAGGACCACTGGGCCATCATCGAGGAAATGGCCGACCTTTGAAGACTGAAGCGCCGCGCAGGGGAGTCCTGCACCCGGCGATAATGTGAGGAGTTCACATCATGACCAACCTGATCCTGGCAACCGACAGCTACAAGCACAGCCACTTCCTGCAGTACCCGCCCGAGACCCGCGCGATAAGCGCCTATATCGAGGCTCGGCCAAACGACTTTGCTGACGAAGTGCTGTTCATGGGCCTGCAGCCCTATCTCATGGACTATCTCGGGCGGCCGATCACCCAGGCTGACATCGACGAGGCCGAGGCAGTCTGCACCGCGCATGGCGTGCCCTTCAATCGCAAGGGCTGGCAGATCATCCTCGACGAGCATGGCGGCTACCTGCCGATCGAGATCCGCGCTCTGCCTGAAGGCATGATCGTGCCGACCGGGGTGCCCTTGGTGCAGGTCGAGACGACAGACCCGCGCCTGCCGTGGCTGGCAGCCTTCATCGAGACCGCGCTGCTTCGCGCAATCTGGTATCCGACTACGGTCGCCACGCTCAGCCGCCAGTGCCGCCTGATCATCCGTGCAGGGCTCGCGAAGACCAGCGAGGATGTGGAAGGCCAGCTTCCATTCAAGCTGCACGACTTCGGCGCCCGCGGCACCAGCAGCGGCGAGAGTGCAGGCCTTGGCGGCATGGCCCACCTTGTCAACTTCATGGGCACCGACACTATGGAAGGGCTGATCGCCGCCCGTCGCTATTACGAAGCGGACATGGCCGGCTTCTCGATCCCGGCGGCCGAGCACAGCACGATGACCAGCTGGGGGCGCGAGCGCGAGGAAGCGGCCTATGCCAACATGCTCGACGCCTTCGAGGGTGAAGGCAAGGTCGTCGCCGTGGTCTCGGACAGCTACGACCTCGATGCGGCGCTGACTGGAATCTGGGGCGGGAGCCTGCGCGACAAGGTGCTGGCGCGCAAGGGCACGCTCGTCGTCCGGCCCGACAGTGGCGACCCGGTGGAAACCCCGGTGCGGGCAGTCAAGACCTTGTGGGAGGCCTTCGGCGGCACGGTCAACGCCAAGGGCTATCGCGTGCTCGATCCCCACGTCCGCGTGATCCAGGGCGATGGCATGACGCCTGCCACGATTGCCCGTCTGATCGATCGGCTGATCGAGGAAGGCTTCGCCATCGACAACATCGCCTTCGGCATGGGCGGCGGCCTACTCCAGCAGGTCAATCGCGACACCTTGCGCTTTGCGATGAAGGCCAACGCCATGGGCGATGCCGAAGGCGTGTGGCACGACGTGTCCAAGGCGCCTGCCACCGACCTCGGCAAGGCCAGCAAGGCGGGGCGGCAGGCGGTGGTGCTCGAAGCAGGCCACATGGTGGCGCGGCGGATGGACGACGTGGCCGATGCCGACAACCTGCTCCGCCCGGTCTGGCGCAACGGGACCATGCTGGTGCGCCACAGCTTTGACGAACTGCGGGCGCGGGCGGCTTGAGACTTGCACAGGGTGCGTCCGCGTTGGCGCCCCCTTTGCATTCTATGATGTCGCTTTGGCAGCTCTCGAAAGTAGCCGCCGTTCATAGATGGGCACCGAAGTGACTGGATTTGTGAAGGGTTTCGGGCGCTTGCGTACGAAAGCCTCCAGTGCAGGAACCCGCGGG
>NZ_LSIA01000146.1:0-6621 GCF_001556015.1 Novosphingobium sp. CCH12-A3
CGGCACCTCAGTCTGCACCGGAAATTACACCACGACCGCGGACGCTAACAACCATACCCGGGGACCGCGATTGGTGTCTGTGCTTAACTGCTTGCAGATTTGGCAGGAATGGGTTGCGCGGTAAATCTGGTCCCGATGCATCCAGTGGATGGCTCCATCACCCTTTTTCATAGCCGCCGCGAAGTTGCCTGGAGCAGGCCTCTGCCTGCGCATCGTGCGCCAACTGCGCGGATGTCAGCACCGATACCCGCGATCGAGGCGCTGGTTGGCAAACCGCGCAAGACACCACCGCAAGCCTCGGTCCCGCCAGCGAAGGCCGGATTGGGCAAGAAGGGCGGCAAGGGTCGCCAGTTCATTGTCACCATGAGTGTGCGGACCGAACGGCGGCCGGAGGGCGCCAGTCCACAGGATGCCGCCCAGGTCCCAGTATTCGGGCGGGATGCAGGAAACCGGTTGGTTACCGGGAACCTGGCCCGTCTGTCGCTCGAGGCCGTTCAAGTGAGCAAGCGCACATTTCTGCGACCCTGGTGTGATTTTCTCGCAAGCAGCTTTCGTGTCCCGATGGCATCGCGATTTTTGTTGCATTGCGGCAACACGTTGTTTTTTCGCGACATCGCATGCCCCACTTTGCGGTTGTCCCAGCCGGACAATCCTCAGATGGGCGCGCCGCCGCGGTCTCGGAAAAACGCAATCAGAACCGCGATATGCAAGAATGGGGAACATCATGAAGAAGATCACGATCGCGCTCGCAGCCGTTGTTGCAGCTTGCGCCACGCCTGCGTTTGCCGAGGCTCCCTCGGGCGTCCGCACCGAAGTGCTTGTTGGCTGGGATCGCGTCTCGCTCGACCTGAATGACTTGGGCCTTGGCACGTACAGCAAAGACGGTGTCGGTTTTGGCCTGGCTCTCGGCTATGACATTCCGACCACCGGCAACGTCGCCTTCGGCGTTGACGCTGAAGTCTCGGACTCGTCGACCAAGTACGTTTATGACGATGGCGTCGATCGCGCGGTGATTTCGACCGGCCGTGACCTCTACGTCGGTGCTCGCGTGACTGCCGCGGTCAACCCGAAGCTGAATCTCTATGGCAAGGTTGGCTACACGAACGCCCGCATCAAGGGTGAGCTCAACGGCTTCAAGGATGGCGAGAACGGTGATGGCGTGCGCCTTGGCCTGGGCGCTCAGCTCGGCCTCGGTGGCAACAGCTACGGCCTGCTCGAGTACCGTTACTCGAACTACGAATCCAACTTCTCGCGCAACCAGGTGCTCGCAGGCGTCGGCCTGCGCTTCTGATCACTCCTGAGTGAACGGACTGGGGAGGCCAGCGGCGCTGTCCTCCCCATTTTCTGTGGTCTTCTCGGCCCGATCTGGATTTATCTGCAAGGCTTGAGGCTCCTGCCACGCGTCGGGCAGATTGCAGGATTGAAACCATGATCAACCAAGCAATTGCCCTTGCCAGGTTTTGCAAGAAGTCCTTGCGAGGCGGGTGCAGGGCATCTCTGGGCTTGCATTGAGCATGACCGCCATCGGCCAGCGAAGGGTGCGCCACCGGCTATGGCAGCCAGCACACACGGCCCTCTGTCTCGGTCCATTTGCGCGCTTGCTCGCAACATAGGCCTTGAAAACCGCCGCAGATGGAGCAGCGACCCAACCGTTGCGAGGGACGCAAACCAGTGCGGTAAATCATCATGGCGGTCCACGGTGCAGCAAGAAGAGGATGGCCTCGTTGATCTGCAGTACGGGCTATTCATGCCGATGCGCCAAACATGAACGGCGGTGAAAAGAACGGTTCGAGGAGCCGCCGCCGGGCATCGGTCAAGCGCATGGTAAAGCCAAGTCAGCGCAGGTCACACCGCGCCTGAGCAGGAACCGCCCCTATCGTTCAACTCCCGAAGTCTTTAGCCAGGCCATGCCGATGAACGACCCGGGGCTGATGTCGGATTGGATGATCGATAGCACCCAGCCTGGTGGCGAATTCGGTTCTCAGGCAGCCACCAGCAGCATTGCCAAGGCAGGAGTTTATGGTTGCTGCATCGTTAACGCGATCTTAGGGGCACTTGCCTAGACACGGTTGGCAGGAGGGCATTGCGGCTTTGCCGAACGCATCAGCGCTGCGGTTCTGCCGAATGCCTTCCGAATTTCGTTTGCACCTGCGGCGTGATGACCGTCGTGTCCCGCAAGGTGGCGCAAGGACTGTCGCTCCACGCCGGGACCGGGTTCGGGTCAGGCAGCCAGAGCTGGCAGGCGGACAACGCGATCACGGCTCGCAGAGCCGAGAATCTCCAGCGTTATGGAGCGGCGGGATACCGCCTCGTTGTCATTGTGCTCCAGCATCTGCTCCCCGATAACGCGTATTCATCTTGATGCCGCCATCTGAGGGAACAGCGCGGCAATGCCCTCATCGCATCGCGAGACAATGGCAGCCTCAGCAAGTTCCTCGATGGGCGCTCGACCTTCGGCATCCATCCGCCTCCCGAGCTCTGCCATCTGATCCTGGTGTTTGAATGGCGTTGTCCGGGCAAAGGGCAATCTTCACAGCCCATGCAGCCTCTTGCACGATACAGACACACCTGCGCTCATCGGGAAAGTGCGTGCCAGATCATGCGATGGAGCGGCGCGTTGTGATCCAGCACCCGGACTTGCCAGCCTGGGTCCAATAACCGTCTTGCCAGGATCTGCCCGCGGTAAAAATGAGCTCCTGGAAGAGTTTAGCTGATTGCATCGTTCGCAAGGGCAAGGGCAGGGGCAGGGGCGGCAAGGCCTCACGCAATGTGACCTTGTCCAACGAAGTGCAGTGGAGCTATTCGCACGATCAGAGCGGCCGGTTACACAAGCGCCCGGGCTGCTCAGGCGAAAGGCCATTGCCCAAGCGTTACACGGTGCCGGAATTGTCAGGCACGCACCTGTCGCTCTTCTCGGCGCCACCGAGTGCCAGGAAGGTATCGAACGCTGCCAGCCGCAGGCAGATGTGCTCGTGAAGACTGATCCGGATTGTGCGGGCGCTTTCATCGTTACATTGCAGGATGGCACCCTGATCGGCAGGATCGGCGCAAAGAGTGCACTTGCCAGGGCTATTGCCGACGCCGACGCGGTGCTTGCTGCCAGGATCACCAGCATTGGCGCAGAAGACGGCAAGGGGCAACTGCTGGCGCCTCGAATTGCAGTGGTCACCGGACCAGGCGATGCCCGACCGGACATGGCCTGGCTTGAGAATCACCATGTCCATTCCGTCCAGTTGTCAGGGGAACAGCACTTCCAGAATGCAATCCGCAAACTTGCTCTGGGCGAAGGTGTCACCCTCACGTCGGTGACGGCACATGATCACGGCGAAGGTGCCACTGTTGCCGTGAACAGGCGCGGTGAACCGCTCGGATACCTGCCAGCCGACTCCAAACTGCGTGATGGCGTCAACAATCTGAACGAGGTCGAACGGGCAGAAGTCAAAACTGTCTGCATAGGCAGCGGCGGTTTGAGGACTGTTTTCCTCGCTGTGCACATCGGTGCCCTCGACCGGACACTGCGTGTTGCGGGAAGCCGGCCGAAGCGACAGGTGTGCCCATGCTGATCGGGCTGGACAGCGGCAGCGAAAAGCACAGGGCCACGGACCTGACGCAGATGCCTGGCGTCTCCGGCTAAGCCACAGATGCTGGCGTAACGCGCTGCAGGTTCAGCCTGACATCAGGGAGATTGCGCCTTTGCCGATTGGCTCTCAATACTGGTGCGCCAGGTTGCCATGCTCGAGGCTGGCGGCTCATCGGTTCGGGGATTTCTCAACGGCTCTGCTGCCGATCTGGGCATCGGCAAAGCGTCCTTTGCATTCAGCACCCTTCTTTCAGGCGAGCTGTGTCAAGCCGTCGCGTCCCGGTCGAATCTGCAGGCTGAAGCGATCTGCCAGGGATTTGCCCGGGTAAGGCGCGGGGAGGGGAGGGGGAGCGGGCAGGTATGCCGCCTTGTCGGCTTCAGGCCTTTGCAGCAATTCCCGGAGAAAACCATGACCCTAACTCATGCTCGCGCCAGTGCCATTATGGGCGCAGCGCGCACCCTTGCCGATAGACTGCTTCTTGCGGGGTCGATCAGCAGGGCCACTCTCACCCAAGCCATGACCAAAAGCGCAGGCGGCAGCGATTTCCAGGGCGCGTGGCAGCAGCGCGACAGTTTCGAGGCCTTGGAAGTCGCACTTTGCCTTGCCATTCCGACGCTCGTGGGCCGGATGGAGGTGGCAGCTGCAATCAGTACGCTCGAGGCGATTTCCCGAGCCTTGCCAACGCACACGGTGCGCAGCGAGGACCAGATCCAGTTCCAGCAGTTCTCGACGCCGCCGGCGCTGGCCAGGCTCGCGGTTCATCTGGCGCGGCTTTCCGGCGATGACGTGTTGCTGGAGCCGAGCGCGGGCACCGGGATCATCGCTTCGCTTGCCAAGGGCACGGTCAAGGACCTGATCCTCAACGAACTCGAACCCACCCGCGCGGACCTGCTCGAGACCGTGTTTCCGGGCACGAAGGTCTACCGCCACGACGGCGCGAAACTCAGCGCGCTACTCTCCGGGACAGAACGGCCGAGCGTCGTTCTGATGAACCCGCCGTTCTCGGTGTCGCAATCACGTGGGCAAGATCAGAACACCGCCGCCAGGCACTTGCGTGCTGCGCTCGACCACATGCTGCCGGGTGGCCGGATCGTCGCGATCATCCCGGACTGGTTCTCGCCTTCGGCCAAACACGGAGAAACCTTTCGGCGCACCCTCGAAGGCGCACGGGTCGTCCTGTCGCTCCGCCTCGACAAGGGCGGCTACGTCAAGCACGGCACCGGTATCGCGGTCCGCATGCTGGTGATCGACAAGGTGCCAGGCGAGATCAGCGTATCCACGATCAATCGCGGCTCGGTCGGCGAACTCTTCGCCGCGCTGCCAACCGTGCCACCTCGGGCGCCATTGCGCGACCCGACGCAGGCGGCAGCGCCCCGACCCAAGCTCAGCCTCTTCCGCTCGGTGAAGACCGGTCCAGCCCGGCCCGTGATCGTTCGAACTCTGCAGACCAACGACGTCCGCCCTGTCGCCTACGAAGTCCTGGACGAACCGGCCGCGATGGGCGAGCAGCGCGGGGTCTATGCCGACTACCGGCCATCCCGCGTGGTGATCGCGGAAGCGGGCGAACATCCCACCCACCTCGTCGAATCCGCCGCCATGGCTTCGATCGCCGCGCCGAAACCCAGCTACGTGCCCTCGCTACCCGAGCGGACCGTCACGGCGCGGCTGCTCTCGGCCGCCCAGCTCGAAACCGTGATCTACGCAGGCGAGGCCTGGAGCCGCGATCTCCATGGCCGCTTCAGTCATCCTGACGGCGAAGTCGCGCTCAAGGAGGACCCGGACGGCAAGCTCTACCGCACTGGCTTCTTCCTTGGCGATGGCACTGGGGCAGGGAAGGGGAGGCAGGCAGCGGCCTGCATTCTCGACCAATGGCTCAAGGGCAATCGCCGTCACATCTGGATATCGAAGAATGCGCCGCTGCTCGAGGACGCGCAGCGCGACTGGACCGCGATCGGCGGATTGCCGTCCGACATTCTCGACCTTGCTCGCTGGAAGATCGGCGAGGTGATCACCCCGCCCGAGGGCATCCTGTTCGTTCCTTATGGCACGCTGCGCAGTTCGAGGGTGGAGGATACCCGGCTTGACCAGATCGTTCGCTGGGCCGGTGAAGACTTCGAAGGGGTCATCGTCTTCGACGAGGCCCACGAAATGGGCGGCGTCGCCGGCGGGGAAGGGGGCTTTGGCCAGAGATCCGGGGGCCAGAAACAGGGCTCGCTCCAGGGCATTGCCGGGGTGCTGCTCCAGAACATACTGCCGCGCGCCCGGGTGCTCTACGCTTCGGCCACCGGCGCATCGGACGTCAACAATCTTGCCTATGCGGTCCGACTTGGCCTGTGGGGCCCCGGCACCGCATTCGCAAACCGCGAGCAGTTCATCAGCGAGATCCGCGACGGCGGCATTGCCGCGATGGAACTGGTGGCGCGCGACCTCAAGGCCTCCGGGCTCTACCTCGCCCGGGCATTGAGCTTCGCCGGAATCGAGTACGACATCCTGCGCCATGACCTGACCACTGAGCAGATCGCGGTCTACGACACCTATTGCGAGGCCTGGACGATCATTCACCAGAACCTCGAAGCGGCGCTTGAGCTCACCGGCATCGTCGATGGGCTTGAGAACAGGACGCTCAACAGCGGCGCCAAGGCGGCCGCCCGCAGCCGGTTCGAGGGGACCAAGCAGCGCTTCTTTGCGCAGGTCCTGCTCTCGCTGAAGCTGCCCTCGATCTACCCCGCGATCGACGAGCATCTGGCAAACGACGAAAGCGTCGTGGTCCAGTTGGTCAGTACGGCAGAATCTATCCTCAACCGGCGGCTGAACGAGCTCGATCCCTACGAGCGCGAGGCGCTGGAACTGGACCTGTCGCCAAGAGAGGCGATCGTGGACTACCTCACGCGCGCCTTCCCGACCCGGCAGATGGAGGAATATACCGACGAGCTCGGCGACGTGCGCTCGCGGCCGATGTGGGACGAGGCGGGTAATCCGGTCCACAACCCGCAGGCCGAGGCCGCGCGCGCCGACCCTGTCTCTTATACACATCTCCGAG
>NZ_LSIA01000147.1:0-6196 GCF_001556015.1 Novosphingobium sp. CCH12-A3
TCCCGCGCCCCATCCCTTGCGTGCCACAACGGCACCGCACCGGTCGCGCGATCTGTGATTTCCCCCCGGCGTTATGGTCCGCATTCGCCAGCGGATGATCTGCCTTGTCGCGCGTCACCGCTCATCCTGAGCTTGTCGAAGGATGCCCACCCCCGGCCCCTCCCGCCTGCGGGAGGGGGGATGAAAGGGCAGCGCCTAACTCCTGCCCTCCCGCAGGCGGGAGGGCCGCGAGACTTCCTGAACGCAGTGAAGCTAGTCGCAGCGGGGTGGGCAAATCAGTGCCGCGCCAACGAAAAAGGGGCCGCCGCAGCAGCCCCTTCCCCGATCACTCCACGATGAACGTCAGCGCCCCGTCGCCCTCGTCGATCCGCACGGTCGAGCCGTCCGGCACTTCGCCGCCCAGGAGCTTCTCGGCCAGCGGGTCCTGCAGATAGCGCTGCACCGCCCGCTTCAGCGGCCGCGCGCCATAGACCGGATCGTAGCCGACGCGGCCCAACCAGCGCTTGGCCGCATCGGTCAGGTCGAGCACGATCTTGCGGTCCTTGAGCAGGCTCGCCACCCGGCCGACCTGGATGTCGACGATCGGCGCCATGTGTTCCTGGCCCAGCCGGTGGAACAGGATGATCTCGTCCAGCCGGTTGAGAAACTCGGGCCGGAAGTGCCCGCGCACGATATCCATGACCTGCGGTTCGACCGAGGCAACGTTCTGCCCCTCTTCCAGATTGGCGAGGTACTGGCTGCCGAGGTTGCTGGTCAGGATGATCAGCGTGTTGGTGAAATCCACCACGCGGCCCTGCCCGTCGGTCAGGCGACCATCATCAAGCACCTGCAGCAGCACGTTGAACACGTCGCCGTGCGCCTTCTCGACCTCGTCGAACAGCACGACCTGATAGGGCCGCCTGCGCACAGCTTCGGTCAGAACGCCGCCTTCGTCATAGCCGACATAGCCCGGAGGCGCGCCGATCAGGCGGCTGACGGAGTGCTTCTCCATGAACTCGCTCATGTCGATGCGCACCATCGCGCTGTCGTCGTCGAACAGGAAGCCGGCCAGCGCCTTGGTCAGCTCGGTCTTGCCCACGCCCGTGGGGCCGAGGAACAGGAAGCTGCCGAGCGGACGGTTCGGGTCCTGCAATCCGGCCCGCGCGCGGCGCACGGCCTTGGACACGGCCAGCACCGCGTCCTTCTGCCCGATCACGCGCTTGCCCAGCACCTCTTCCATCTTGAGCAGCTTCTCGCGTTCGCCTTCCATCATGCGGTCGACGGGCACGCCGGTCCACTTGCTGACGACAGCGGCGATGTCCTCGGCGGTCACCTCCTCGCGCAGCATGGCATTGGCGCTCACGCCCTGTGCTTCGGCCAGCTGCCGCTCAAGCTCGGGAATGCGGCCATAGGCAAGCTCCCCGGCCTTCGCCAGGTCGCCATTGCGCTGCGCCACTTCCAGCTCGCTGCGCGCGGCATCGAGCGCTTCCTTGACCTTGCCCTCAGCGGCGATCTTGTCGCGCTCGTTCTGCCAGCGCGTGGTCAGCTCGGCCGATTGCTGCTCAAGGTTCGCCAGTTCCTCGCGCAAGGTCGCCAGCCGGTCCTTCGACGCGGCGTCGGTTTCCTTGGCCAGCGCCATCTCCTCGATCTTCATCTGGATGATGCGGCGGTCGAGCTTCTCGATCTCCTCGGGCTTGCTTTCCACTTCCATGCGGATGCGGCTCGCCGCCTCGTCCATCAGGTCGATGGCCTTGTCGGGCAGGAAGCGGTCCGAGATATAGCGGTTGGACAGCGTCGCCGCCGCCACGATCGCATTGTCGGCAATGCGCACGCCGTGGTGCAGCTCGTACTTGTCCTTGATGCCGCGCAGGATCGAGATCGTGTCCTCGACCGTCGGCTCGCCCACGAACACCGGCTGGAACCGCCGCTGCAACGCGGGGTCCTTCTCGACGTACTTCTGGTACTCGTCGAGAGTCGTCGCGCCGATGCAGTGCAGTTCGCCGCGGGCCAGCGCAGGCTTCAGGAGGTTGCCCGCATCCATTGCGCCTTCCGATTTGCCCGCCCCGATCAGGGTGTGCATCTCGTCGATGAACAGGATGATCTGCCCTTCCGCGCCCTTGACCTCGTCCAGCACGGCCTTCAAGCGCTCCTCGAACTCGCCGCGATACTTCGCCCCCGCGATCAGGCTGCCCATGTCCAGCGCCATCAGCGTGCGGTCACGCAGCGAATCCGGCACGTCGCCATTGGCGATGCGCAGCGCGAGGCCTTCGGCGATCGCGGTCTTGCCCACGCCCGGTTCGCCGATCAGCGCCGGATTGTTCTTGGTGCGGCGGGCGAGGATCTGCACGGTGCGGCGGATCTCCTCGTCGCGGCCGATCACCGGGTCGAGCTTGCCCTCGCGCGCGGCCTCGGTCAGGTCGCGGGCATACTTCTTCATTGCGTCATAGGCGTTTTCGGCGCTGGCGCTGTCCGCCGTGCGCCCGCCACGAAGCTGCGTGATCGCCGCTTCGAGCGCCTGCGGCGTGACATTGGCAGCCTTGAGCGCCTGCCCCGCCGAGGTCGTGGTGGCGAGCGTCAGCGCGACGAGCATGCGCTCGACCGTAACGAAGCTGTCGTTGGATTTTGCGGCAATCTGCTCGGCGGCATCGAGCACGCGCACGGCATCGTTGTCGAGCCCCGGCGTCTGCTGCGCACCGGAACCCGACACCGCCGGAATCTTCGCCAGCGCCTTGTCGACTTCGGTCTGCGCCAATGCGGCATTGCCGCCCGCGCGCTGGATCAGCCCGCTGGCCATGCCCTCGCTGTCTTCCAGCAGGGCCTTGAGGATATGGTCCGGCGTGATCCGCTGATGGTTCATGCGGATCGCAACGGTCTGCGCGGCTTGCAGGAAGCCCTTGGCGCGGTCAGTGAATTTCTCGAGGTTCATGGTGTTGAACATCCTCCTGTTGCGCAGAACATGGTGTGGCTTTTACGCAACACAAGGGTCGCGCCGACGAAAAAGCTACACCGTTCGACAGGGGTAGTTCCTTGATCGGGAGCAATGTGCGGCGACGATGCCCACCCCCAACCCCTCCCGCCTGCGGGAGGGGAGTTGAAAGCACTGCTCCTGCCCTCCCGCATGCGGGAGGGCAGGAGCAGTGCTTTCAACTCCCCTCCCGCAGGCGGGAGGGGTTGGGGGTGGGCATCGTCGCCGCACATTGCTCCCGATCAAGGAACTACCCCTGTCGAACGGTGTAGCTTTTTCGTCGGCGCGACCCTTGTGTTGCGTAAAAGCCACACCATGTTCTGCGCAACAGGAGGATGTTCAACACCATGAACCTCGAGAAATTCACTGACCGCGCCAAGGGCTTCCTGCAAGCCGCGCAGACCGTTGCGATCCGCATGAACCATCAGCGGATCACGCCGGACCATATCCTCAAGGCCCTGCTGGAAGACAGCGAGGGCATGGCCAGCGGGCTGATCCAGCGCGCGGGCGGCAATGCCGCATTGGCGCAGACCGAAGTCGACAAGGCGCTGGCGAAGATTCCGGCGGTGTCGGGTTCCGGTGCGCAGCAGACGCCGGGGCTCGACAACGATGCCGTGCGCGTGCTCGATGCCGCCGAGCAGATTGCCGCAAAATCCAACGACAGCTTCGTTACGGTCGAGCGCATGCTCGTCGCGCTGACGCTCGCCACCACGACCTCGGCGGGGCAGGCGCTCAAGGCTGCCAATGTCACGCCGCAGGCGCTCGAAGCGGCGATCACGCAGCTTCGTGGCGGGCGCACGGCGGACAGCGCCAGCGCCGAAAACGCCTATGACGCAATGAAGAAGTATGCCCGCGACCTGACCGAGGCCGCGCGCGAGGGCAAGCTCGACCCGGTGATCGGCCGCGACGAGGAGATCCGCCGCACCGTGCAGATCCTCGCCCGCCGCACCAAGAACAATCCGGCGCTGATCGGCGAACCGGGCGTGGGCAAGACCGCGATCGCCGAAGGCCTCGCGCTGCGCATCGCCAATGGCGACGTGCCGGATTCGCTGCGTGACCGCACGCTGATGGCGCTGGACATGGGCAGCCTGATCGCGGGGGCGAAGTATCGCGGCGAGTTCGAGGAGCGCTTGAAGGCCGTGCTGGACGAGGTCAAGGGCGCGGAAGGGCAGATCATCCTGTTCATCGACGAGATGCACACCCTGATCGGGGCGGGCAAATCGGAAGGCGCAATGGATGCGGGCAACCTCCTGAAGCCTGCGCTGGCCCGCGGCGAACTGCACTGCATCGGCGCGACGACTCTCGACGAGTACCAGAAGTACGTCGAGAAGGACCCCGCGTTGCAGCGGCGGTTCCAGCCGGTGTTCGTGGGCGAGCCGACGGTCGAGGACACGATCTCGATCCTGCGCGGCATCAAGGACAAGTACGAGCTGCACCACGGCGTGCGCATTGCCGACAATGCGATCGTGGCGGCGGCGACGCTGTCCAACCGCTATATCTCGGACCGCTTCCTGCCCGACAAGGCCATCGACCTGATGGACGAGGCGGCGAGCCGCATCCGCATGGAAGTGGAAAGCAAGCCCGAGGAGATCGAGAAGCTCGACCGCCGCATCATCCAGATGAAGATCGAGGAGATGGCGCTGGCCAAGGAAACCGACGCCGCGTCGAAGGACCGGCTGGCGACCTTGCGCGAGGAACTGGCGAACCTTGAGCAGCAATCGGCCGAGCTGACCACGCGCTGGCAGAACGAGCGCGACAAGATCGCCGCTGAGGGCAAGGTCAAGGAAGCGCTCGATGCCGCGCGCAGCGAGCTGGAAGTGGCGCAGCGCAATGGCGACCTGGCGAAGGCCGGGGAGCTTGCCTATGGCCGCATTCCCGAGCTTGAGCGGCAGCTGGCCGAAGCACAGGGCGTGAGCGCCAATGCCATGCTGCGCGAGGAGGTGACCGCCGAGGACATCGCCGCTGTCGTCAGCAAGTGGACCGGCGTGCCCGTCGACCGCATGATGGAAGGCGAACGCGAGAAGCTGCTCAAGATGGAAGAGGTGCTGGGCAAGCGCGTGATCGGGCAGAAGGACGCGGTGCTGGCCGTGTCCAAGGCCGTGCGCCGCGCGCGGGCCGGATTGCAGGACCCGAACCGTCCGCTCGGCAGCTTCCTGTTCCTCGGCCCCACGGGCGTGGGCAAGACCGAGCTGACCAAGGCGCTGGCCGGCTTCCTGTTCGACGACGACAGCGCGATGGTGCGCATCGACATGAGCGAGTTCATGGAGAAGCACTCCGTCAGCCGCCTGATCGGCGCGCCTCCGGGCTATGTCGGCTATGACGAAGGCGGCGTTCTGACCGAAGCTGTGCGCAGGCGGCCCTATCAGGTCGTGCTGTTCGACGAGGTCGAGAAGGCGCACGGCGACGTGTTCAACGTGCTGCTGCAGGTGCTTGATGATGGTCGCCTGACCGACGGGCAGGGCCGCGTGGTGGATTTCACCAACACGCTGATCATCCTGACCAGCAACCTCGGCAGCCAGTACCTCGCCAATCTGGAAGAGGGGCAGAACGTTGCCTCGGTCGAACCGCAGGTCATGGATATCGTGCGCGGGCACTTCCGGCCCGAGTTTCTCAACCGGCTGGACGAGATCATCCTGTTCCACCGGCTGGGCCAGGAACACATGGCGCCGATCGTCGACATCCAGGTCGGCCGGGTGGCGAGCCTGCTCAAGGACCGCAAGATCGTGCTCGACCTGACCGATGCGGCCAAGCGCTGGTTGGGCCGCGTCGGCTACGATCCGGTCTATGGCGCGCGGCCGCTGAAGCGGGCGGTGCAGCGCTATCTGCAGGACCCGCTGGCCGAGAAGCTCCTGGGCGGCGAAGTGCCGGACGGCTCGACCGTGCGGATCGACGAGGGCGACGGGGCGCTGACGTTCATCGTGGAGTGATCGGGGAAGGGGCTGCTGCGGCGGCCCCTTTTTCGTTGGCGCGGCACTGATTTGCCCACCCCGCTGCGACTAGCTTCACTGCGTTCAGGAAGTCTCGCGGCCCTCCCGCCTGCGGGAGGGCAGGAGTTAGGCGCTGCCCTTTCATCCCCCCTCCCGCAGGCGGGAGGGGCCGGGGGTGGGCATCCTTCGACAAGCTCAGGATGAGCGGTGACGCGCGACAAGGCAGATCATCCGCTGGCGAATGCGGACCATAACGCCGGGGGGAAATCACAGATCGCGCGACCGGTGCGGTGCCGTTGTGGCACGCAAGGGATGGGGCGCGGGA
>NZ_LSIA01000148.1:0-406 GCF_001556015.1 Novosphingobium sp. CCH12-A3
GCCGCTCGGTCACGTGGACCGAGTAGGCGATGGGCAGCTTGTCGGGATAGAGCCACAGCAGCAGCACGGGCAGCGCGGCGAGGTTGGGTGTGCCGCCCGCCGCAGCGAGCGTCATCACGCCCCGGTCCTGGCCATATCGGAAGGTAATCCCGAGCGGCTGCGGGTGCCCGGCAAGGCCAAGGATCGTCTCGCGTGACCGAGCGCCGAAGATGGCGTCGAGTTCGGCCGGGGGCTCGGCCTCGGCGTCCTCGCCCACCTCGGCGAGGAACAGTTCGACCGCGGCAAAGCGCGCGGCTTCCTCGCGGGTGCAGGCAAGTTCGAGGGTGAGCTTGATCGAGGACATGGCTAGGGCTTTCGTGTTGCCGCGCGCCGACGCGTCCCGTTGCCAAGGCAAGGGATAGAACGG
>NZ_LSIA01000149.1:0-907 GCF_001556015.1 Novosphingobium sp. CCH12-A3
TGCAGCGACTATTTCCTGTTGCAGGACGGGGCCGCGCCCACGCTGGACGATGCTCTGAAGCGCCCCGGGTTTCCAGGAGGCTCCAACTTGTGAGAAGGAGCATCCGTTATGAGCAAGACAACCAACAAATTTTCACCTGAAGTCCGCGAGCGGGCGGTTCGTATGGTGGTGGAGCAGCGGGCCGAGTACGGCTCGGAATGGGAAGTGATGAAGTCGATCGCGGCGAAGATCGGCTGCTCGCTGGAGACGCTGCGCCGGTGGTGCCGCGAGGAGGCGAGCCGACGAGCGGGGCCAGCGGCGCTGGCGGCGGATGACCGGGAACGCCTGAGATTGCTGGAGCGCGAAGTGAAGGAACTACGCCGGGCCAACGAGATTTTGCGCAAGGCATCTGCGTATTTTGCGATGGCGGAGCTCGACCGCCCCGGGAGATGATGATGGCGTTCATCGACGTCCATCGCGAGGATTTGGGTATCGAGCCGATCTGCCGGGAACTGGCAATCGCCCCATCCTCCTACCATGAACACGCCGCGCGTAGTGCCGATCCCGGCAGGCGTCCAGCACGTGCGCAGCGTGATGACGAGATCAGGGAGCAGATCAAGCGGGTCCATGAGGCCAGCTTCGGTCTCTATGGCGCACGCAAGGTCTGGCACCAGATGCGGCGTGAAGGCATCATGGTGGCGAAATGCACGGTGGAACGATTAATGCGCGCCATGGGGCTGGCAGGCGTCCGTCGTGGGAAGAAGACGATCACCACCATCAGCAACCCGAAGGCGCCGTGTCCGCTGGACAAGGTCAATCGGGCATTTCGCGTCAGCCGGCCAAACGCCCTGTGGGTCGTCGATTTCACCTACGGTGCGCCTCGTCCCGGATGGTCCGGGGTGCATATGACTGGAATGCAAAGGAGAAA
>NZ_LSIA01000015.1:0-1355 GCF_001556015.1 Novosphingobium sp. CCH12-A3
AGGGCCGGCATCCATGCCGGCGAGCTTGGGTGGGCGGCGGCGCGACAGCGCCGACGCTCCGCCCTAGCGAGTAGAGCGGGTCGCCGCGGGGCCCGCGCGGGGCGCGGGCTCCGGGGTGCCCCCCTTCCCCTCTCCACCTCGCCACATCCCGACAAAACCGGTATGCTCGTCCTTCCAGCTCAACTTGTCCGGCCCCGCTGCCGCAGGCAGAGCCGCCCAAGGGAAAGGATCCCGGCCCATGGCTGAACCACAGCAAATGCCAAGCGCCCTGCAGGT
This sequence comes from Novosphingobium sp. CCH12-A3, assembly GCF_001556015.1. Classification (NCBI taxonomy): domain Bacteria; kingdom Pseudomonadati; phylum Pseudomonadota; class Alphaproteobacteria; order Sphingomonadales; family Sphingomonadaceae; genus Novosphingobium; species Novosphingobium sp. CCH12-A3. The sequence goes on from NZ_LSIA01000015.1 coordinate 277, forward strand.
GGCGCGCGCGATGGCGCAGGTCCTGCGCACGAAGCTTGCCGTGTTCGGTGCTGAAGAGATCATGCTCACCCGCGAGGAAGCCGCGCTGTGCCTCGGCCTTGCCGAAGGCGTAAGCGAACAGCTGGACGAGAACGAGCGCGCCGCGGACTGAGGCAAGCGGTCCCGCACTGCGGCTACCGGACGTTGAGCCCCAGTTCGCCCAGCAATTGCCCGGCCTGCTCGCGCGAGATTGTCGCCCCGCGAAACAGCCCGGCATCGACGAGGCGAAGCCCGCCGAGGTCGGCGCCGCGCAAGTCAGAGCCCTCGAACCGCGATCCGGCGACCATCGCCTCGCGCAGGGAACAGTCCTCGAACACGGTCATGCGAAAATCGCCCTTGCGCACATCGGCGCCGGACAGATCGACCCGGCGCAGGGTTTCCTTGCGGAACGAGAAGCCGGGCAGCTTGGCAGAGACCAGCAGCACTTCCTCGAAGTGGATGTGCATGGCGCGCGCCTCGGTGAAGTCGGCGCCGGTGAGCTTGGAGCCGGTGAACCGGGCCGAGGTCAGGCTCGCGCGGCGCATCGCGCAATTGTTCCAGTCGCCACCGATGAACTCGGCTTCGCTAAGGTTCGCGCCCGAGAAATTGACGAACGGTCCCCGGCAGCCTTGCCAGACCGTACCTTCAAGCTTTGCCACCGCAAGATCGCTGCGCCGCAGGTTGCAGCGTTCGAAGCGCCAGCGGGTGAGATCGAGCCCAGAGAGGTCCGCCTCCTCAAGGTCGCAGTCGATGAGTGTACGCGGCCCCCTGCCGATCAGGCGCTCGATGTCGCTGCGCGCCAGGGTGGCGCCTGCGATGGGCTGCGAAGCGAAGAGGTCGTCCATCACAGAACCGGTAGCGCGGCATATGCCGCCACGCCAGCAACCCGCGGGCGGCCTCCACGGTTGCACATCGACAGGCTCGAGGCGTCCGCTCGGCGGGCTTGCCGCGGTCGGGAGGCTGGCATAGTCTGAGCTCAGCGTGCCCATCCGGGGCCGCTTCGAACCGAAGGAGATGCGCGAGAGGTCGAACGGGCAGCGTCGATCGCGAGAAATTGGAGA